>JBDTUW010000324.1:0-5517 GCA_040007555.1 Acidobacteriota bacterium
CAGAGCAGGGGGTGCGGTCCGAATCCACCTTAACATTCCCGCCGAAAACCTGTCAAGTCGCTCGCCGTGTTTAGTTTACAACAGATTCGATCGAAGTGTGGCGCACCCATCGGCCTTCCACCATCGTGCGCCGGGCCGAAATAAATCCAGACCATGGCGTCTATGTTAGCTCGACATCGGGAATCCCTCGCGCGCGCGCCCTCGCCGTGATTCCGCCCTATAAGACCTTTCCTTGCGCCCACGTAAAGATTGTACTATTATTCTCAACCTTGAGGGACCCAAGCCGGAAGACGCCTCCACATAGGCGTTTGACAGGTGCCACGAGACAAGTGAAGATGACCCCTTGGACGGGCCTTCCGGAAGAGCCGTTCGCAGACTGCAGCGGTGATCAATAGAAGGCCAGGAAGTCTGGAAACAGCGGATGCGAGAATACCTTCCAATCCTCATTATCTTCGCGATCGCACTGGGTTTTGGAGCGCTCAATATAGGCGTCTCCCACGTCATGGGCCGCCGCAATAACCTTCGCGCCAAGCTCATCCCATATGAATGCGGTATGGACCCGGTCGGATCTGCGCAACAGCGATTCTCGGTAAAGTTTTACCTGGTCGCAATGCTCTTCATCCTCTTCGACATCGAGGCCATCTTTCTTCTTCCGTGGGCTGTCGTCTTCAGGAGCCTGTGTCAGCAGATATCTCGTCCCTTCGTCTTCTTTGAGATGATGATCTTTATCTCAGTTCTACTCGTCGGCTATATATATGTCTGGAGAAAGGGCCTCTTCGAATGGAACCGCAGCTAGGCGCCGTCCATAAAGGAAATCACCATGGGTCTTGAGACTACAATCGGCAATGCAATGCCAGACGTGCTGACGACCAAGCTCGACGCTTTGATCAACTGGGCTCGGAAGTCCAGCCTCTGGCCCGCAACCTTTGGTCTTGCCTGTTGCGCCATCGAAATGATGGCGATGACTGATCCAAGACACGATGTCGCCCGATTTGGAGCAGAAGTCTTCCGCGCCAGCCCTCGGCAGGCCGATGTCATGATCGTCGCTGGCAGGGTTTCGATCAAAATGGCCCCTGTCCTCCGTCGCATCTATGACCAGATGCCGGAACCCAAGTGGGTCATCTCGATGGGCGTCTGTGCATCGGCTGGGGGTGTCTTCAATAACTACGCCATCGTGCAGGGTGTCGACAAGGTGGTACCTGTGGATATCTTTGTGCCGGGCTGCCCGCCGCGCCCGGAGGGTCTGATTTACGCCATCATGAAACTCCAGGAAAAGATCGAGCGCGAGTCAGTGCGCGATTCTCATGAAACCGATGTCAAGGTCGCCTGAGCCCGTCATTCCTGACTTCATCATCAAAGACCGGGCCAATTGTCCGCGCCAATAGACTCTGCGCCAATAAACAATGAGTGAAGCAGACAATCAAGATCAGACTGCATCGCAGTCCGGCACGCCTGAGGTTGCAATCGGCGCCAACCAGACGTCCCGCTACGCCGACGTCTCCTTGCTTCGCACTACCTTCGCCGCTGCGATTGAGGCCATCCTCGAGGCACTTGGCGAGGTGACGATCGTAGTTAAGCGGGATGGACTGCTCGAATTGCTGAGTTTCCTCAAGCACGATGCCCGGTTTGGCTTTCATATGCTCAGCGATCTTTCCGGTCTCGACCTCGGCGAGTTCGCGAGCCCACGATTTGCCATCAACTACCATCTTTATTCGATTCCGCTCAATCACCGTTTAAGAGTCAAGCTTTACCTGCACGAGGAAGACGCACACGCTCCCACTGTCAGCGGGATATGGGCAACTGCCAATTGGCACGAGCGCGAGGTCTATGACATGTTCGGTGTCGTTTTTGACGGCCACCCGGATCTGCGACGCATTCTGATGCCGGCTGACTATGAGGGCCATCCTCTGCGCAAGGATTTTCCAATCAAGGGTTATTAAAGAGCGAACCTCACTCGCACCAATCGAGGCTGCGGGAAGATCAATCGAGTATGCAAACCAAAGAAATCATCGTTCCGACGTCGTCAATCAGCGCACTTCGGAGACCCGACCCGCTTGCTGATACGAGGATGACGGTTTCCCTTGGTCCACAGCACCCTTCAACGCACGGCGTGCTGCGCCTGGAGCTGGTGCTCGATGGTGAGACGGTTATCGAGGCGCGACCCGACATCGGGTATCTCCATACTGGAATGGAGAAGACCATGGAGAAAGAGAAGTGGCAGCAGGTGGTCACCATCACCTGCCGCATGGACTATCTCAACTCGATGGGAAACGATCTTGGGTATTGTCTCGCGGTGGAAAAGCTCCTTGGCGTCGAGGCCCCGCCGCGCGCCCAGGTGCTCCGCATCCTCTTAACCGAGCTCAATCGCATCTCATCGCATCTCGTCTGGTGGGGCACTCACGTCATGGATATGGGCGCGATGACCGGGTTCTTCTACGCGTTCACCGAGCGCGAGCAGATACTTGACCTCTTCGAATGCGCGACTGGCGCGAGATTTCATCAGAGCTATCTTGTCGTCGGCGGTTGCAGGTGGGATGTTCCGCCTGAATTCCCGAAGCTCATGTCCGACTTTCTCCACCAGTTTCCTAAATTTGTCGCGGAAGCGAGAAAGCTCGTCACGGGCAACAGAATCTTCCAGCGCCGAACCCGAAATGTTGGGATGATCACCGCCGAAGATGCCATCGAATGGGGTTTGTCGGGCCCTTCAATCCGGGGCAGCGGCGTCAATTGGGATATCAGGAAGTCTGAGCCGTATTCGGGCTATGAAACATACGACTTCAAGGTTCCGGTTTATCAAGATGGCGATGTCTGGTCGCGCTACCTCGTCCGCATGGATGAGATTGAAGAGAGCGTGAAGATTTGCCTTCAGGCACTCGAGCGCTTGAAGACGCCTGGGCCGGTCATGTCAGATCACCCTAAACTCAAGCTCCCGGAGCGGGATCTGATGAAACAGCACATCGATGTCATGATTCATCATTTTCTGCTCGCTTCCGAGGGCTTTACAGTGCCGATCGGAGAGGTCTACTTTCCCATCGAATCTGCCCGGGGTGAGCTTGGATACTATGTCGTCAGCGACGGCAAAGAGCGGCCATACCGCGTGCGGGTGCGCGCTCCATCTTTTGTCAACCTTGAAGCACTACCCCGGATGGTTGCCGGACAGTTGCTGGCTGATGTCGTCGCCGTCATCGGCAGTATCGATATCGTTCTCGGGGATGTCGACCGCTAGAACGAAGCTTACTTTGAAAAAAGGCCATGTATACCGAGAAAAACGAGCAGAAGCTCGACGAGTTGCTGACGCACTATCCGGTCAAACGATCGGCCGTGCTTCCGGCGCTGTTTATCGCGCAGGAGGAGCATGGATACGTCACGGATGACGATATCGTTTACCTGGCGAAACGCCTTGATATGCGCGTCAACGAGGTCGAGGAGGTTGTCACATTTTACTCCATGTACTCGAGACGCCCAGTCGGGCGGTATAAACTGCAGGTCTGCCGGACAATCTCGTGCATGTTAAACGGCGCTCAGGAGATCACCGATCACCTTTGTCGGGCGCTCAATGTTCCTGTCGGCGTCACTACAGCTGACGGAAAGTTTACTGTTTCGGAGGTCGAGTGTCTCGGCTACTGCGATCTCGCGCCGGTTCTGCAGGTGAACTTCGATTATCACGAGCGCGTAACACCGGCACAGCTCGATGAGATTGTCGCTAAACTACCCTGAGGAGCGCCTCGACGCCTTGGACTTGGAAAACTTACAGAAGCGATTATGACGAAGGTCCTGACAACAAGATTCGGTTTGAACGGGGGAGCCTGCGACATCGACGTCTATCTCGAGACGGGTGGGTACCAGGGATTGGCCAAAGCGCTTAAGGAGTTCTCCCCAGACCAGGTAATCGCCGAAGTAAAAAGCTCCGCCTTGCGTGGACGGGGTGGTGCAGGATTTCCGACCGGCCTCAAATGGAGTTTCGTTCCAAAAGAGTCAAAGCGGCCCAAATACGTTGTCTGCAACGCCGATGAATCCGAACCCGGCACTGGGAAGGATCGAGACCTCATGCGCTTCGATCCCCACCTACTGCTCGAGGGTATGGCAATCACCGCCTACGCTCTCGGAGCTCCGAACAACTACATCTATATTCGGGGAGAATACTGGTACATCAAGGAGATTCTCGAGCGAGCTGTTGATCAGGCGGTGGCGAGGGGCTATCTCGGAAAGAATATTCTCGGGTCCGGCTTCGAGTGCAACATCTTTCTTCACCCTGGTGCGGGCGCTTACATATGTGGTGAGGAGACAGCCCTGCTTGAATCCCTCGAAGGTAAACGAGGGCATCCAAGATTGAAGCCGCCATTTCCCGCTGTTGTCGGGCTCTACGGCGGACCCACAGTGGTCAACAACGTCGAGACGCTGGCAGCGGTGCCCTGGATCATTCTCAATGGCGGGCCCGCCTATCAGAAGCTTGGCACCGAGAAGAGTGGCGGCACAAAGCTTTTTACAGTCAGCGGAAATGTCGTCAAACCGGGGAACTACGAGGTGCCGATGGGGTACCCGATGCGCAAGCTCATCTTTGAAGATTGCGGCGGCATACCCGGTGGGCTCGCGATGAAGGCAGTCATCCCCGGCGGTTCCTCGGTCCCGATCATTACTGCCGAAGAAGTGGATCGCTGCAATATGGACTACGAGTCGATCGCCGCGGTCGGGTCGATGCTCGGTTCGGGTGGAGTGATTGTTCTCGACGAACGCGCCGATGTTTTTGAGACGACACGAAATTTGACGCATTTCTATCATCACGAATCCTGTGGGTGGTGCACTCCGTGCCGCGAAGGGACGCGATGGCTCGAAAAGGTCTTTGATCGAATGCATCGATATGAAGGTAAACCTGGCGATATCGAGTTGCTATACGACCTGGCCGACAAGATCCTTGGAAAGAGTTTTTGTCCTCTCGGTGATGCAGCCGCGATGCCGGTGCAATCCGCGATCCAGAAGTTCCGAGGCGATTTTGAGCGGCGAATAAAACACGACCTGGTGCAGATTCAAGCTGCCGATTAGTTAAAACAACGAGATTCATGGAACAAGTCAAGCTGACCATTGATGGACAGGAGGTAGTTGCGCCCAAGGGCGAACTTTTGATCGAGGTGTGCGAGATGTACGGCACCTATCTCCCTCGCTTCTGTCACTTCCGTGGGCTCACGCCCCAGGCTTCATGTCGCATGTGTGTGGTGCGCGTCGACAAGATTCCAAAACTCCAGACGGCCTGTACCATGCCCGTCACCGAGGGCATGGTGGTGACGACCAACTCAAAGGAAGTTGAAGACACGCGTACGGCGATGATCGAGTTCCTTTTGTCAAATCACCCTGTCGACTGTCCGGTGTGCGATCGTGCCGGCGAATGCGAGCTCCAGGATCAGACATTTGGATTTGGAGAGGATCGAACGCGATCACAGTTTGAAGACAAAGAACCAACCCTTGAACGGCAGATATCTCCTTTCATTTACAATGATCCGCAACGCTGCGTCACCTGCAAGC
>JBDTUW010000325.1:0-5505 GCA_040007555.1 Acidobacteriota bacterium
AACTCGTTGACGATCAGGTGCTCGTCAACGTTCCCTCGCTCCTCGTCAATGGCGGTACGATCTTCGCGGGTACATCGCGGAGCGTCTATCGCTCAACTGACAACGGAGCAACCTGGACCGCAGCGAAGACTGGCCTTCCAGGAAGCAGCGTCCTGGCGTTGGTGGTTACTGGCAATACGCTGTTCGCCTCGGACTTTGGCAATGGTGTCTACCGTTCGACCGACAATGGCGCAACCTGGACGGCGGCAAAGACCGGGCTGACCGAACCGTTCATCAGGTGTCTGCTGATCAGCGGCAATACGCTTTACGCCGGCAGCGATCTCGCCGGTGTCTTCGGCTCGACCGACAATGGCAATACGTGGACCGAACGCGGATTGCTCAACGGGAACATCTTCACACTGGCGAACTCAAGCGGCGGAACGGTCATCGCCGGCACATACAACAGCATCTATCGCACGGCTGATGGCGGCACTAACTGGACGAGGATCAGCAGCGGTCTTTCCAATCTTTGGGTGTATTCAGTAACCATCCTCGGCAACTCAATCTTTACCGGCACAGATGATGGAGTCTACCGCTCAACCGACAACGGCTCGAGCTGGGTCAGAACCGGGTTGAAGGATCGCGTTGTCAGTGCGGTCGGAGTAGCCGGCAACTCGATTATCGCCAGCAATGGGGGGCTGACGTTTCGCTCGGCCGACAACGGGGCGAGCTGGACTGATATCAGCAGCTTCTTCGGGTTTGGACAAACGTACGAGATCGTGGCCGTTGGCAACGCTTACCTTGCGGCCAGCGATAACGGGCTCTTCCGGTCGACGGACTCCGGTGCGACGTGGGTGAATTATGGAGTCAAGGCGCCGATGTCGAGTGCCTTCCTCGACCCGCTTGATGGTCTTGCCGTAAACGGCCAGTTTGTTTTCGCGGGCTCTTATAACACCGGTGTTTACCGCTCGAGTGATGGTGGGGCGAATTGGACGCTCTCCAGCAATGGTCTACCACAGGATCAAGGCGAGTATTACCCGGTCGGATTCATCGCCTCCGGGAACAACGTCGTCTTCGTGGGCAATTATCAGGGCGGTCTTTCGCGCTCGATCGACAACGGGGCGAATTGGGTCGGCGCCAACAACGGACTTCAGGGCGCCACTGTCGATTCGGTCGTGTTTAGCGGCAACGCATTCTACGCGGGAACAAAAAAGAAGGGAGTCTTCCGATCGACGGACAACGGCGCTTCGTGGTCCCCGAGCGGGCTTTCGAATTTGCGCGATGTCTTTGCGATTGCCGGGAATGGAAGCACTCTGTTTGCCGCAACCACCGAGGGGGCATTTGTGCTTGCGGAGGCAGCGCTTGCCTGGACCGAGAGCAACAATGGCCTTGCGAACCGGTTTATCAACACTGCAGTTTATGACACCAACAGCTTCCTGCTCGGAACCAATGACGGCGGCGTCTATCGCTCAACCGATGACGGGAAGAATTGGCAGCCAGCGAATAGTGGGCTGCCGCCAGCCGCGGCTGTCCGGGCACTGATCAAGACAGCGAGTGGTTCGTTTGTCGGGATTCCGGGTTCCGGGGTCTACTTCTCATCCGACCAGGGGCAGACATGGGTGGCTCGAAACAATGGTCTGGGCAATAACCAGATCAATGCACTCGCAGCTGATGGCACAACCTTGTTCGCGGGTACTGAGGGTGGGGTCTTCCGTTCAAGCGATGCCGGAGCAAACTGGACCGCCATCAATAATGGGTTGACGCGTCTGCGTGTACTGGCGCTGACGGCCAGTTCAGCGGGAATCCTGGCTGGCACCGACAGCGGGCTCTTCCGCTTTACGACCGCCAGTTCGACATGGTCCGCCGCAAACACCGGTCTGACAGATCAGTACATCGTTTCGCTGGGATTTGCGCCCAATGGAACCAACCTTTTGGCGGGAACCTCGAGCGGGCTGTTTCTTTCCACCAACCAGGGACAGAACTGGACGCGAGTGGATCGGGGCATCGCGGAGCGCGTCGTCGTCTTCAATCTTTTGGTGGCCGGCAACAAGCTGCTCGCAGGCACGGTCAATGGCTTTTACATCTCGGATGACAACGGCACGAGCTGGGTCGTCAACAACACGGGACTGCTCAATCCGCAGGTGAGTGCGCTTGCGGTCAAGGGGAGTCTGGTCGCTGCGGGAACCCGGAATTCGGGTGTATTCCTCAGCCAGATACCTGATCTCATTACCAACCACCCGCCCGCAGTTGCGTTCTCGTGTCAGACTTCATTGAGCACGACCGTTGGCGGGTCTGTGAGTTGCACCGTTACCAGGAGCGACCCGGATGGGGGGCAAACCACGACGCTGTCGGCTGGCGGCATTCTCGACGGCGCTCAATTCAACCCCGCTACCGGTGCGTTCTCGTGGACGCCACTCCCGACACAAGCGGGCGTTCACTTCGTGACGTTCACTGGCACTGACAATGGCAACCCGAGGCTCGCAAGCAGCCGTGATCTGACCATCACCGTCAACAGTGCGGTACCGCAACTTTCGAGTCTGAATCCGAGCTCAAGACCGGCAGCGACAGGCGACTTCCTCGTCTCAGTCGTTGGTAACGGCTTTGTCCAAGGCTCGAGGGTCAGATGGAACGGCACTAACCGGCCTACTGACTTCGTCAGCGCCAATCAGCTCTCAGCGAGCATTCCGGCAGCGGACGTGCTGTCCCCGGGCAGTGCCAATATTACGGTGTCGAACCCGGCGCCGGGCGGCGGACTCTCGAACTCTCTGACGTTCACTATCACGGCACCGTGCAGCTACTCAATCAACCCGACCAGTCGCACAATCAACGCGGCGGGTGGTACGGGCTCGGTGACCCTGAATACGGGCGCGGGCTGTCCATGGGAAACCATCAACAGTGTCTCGTGGCTTCAAGTCACCAGTGCATCCGCCGGCACGGGCAACGCGACGGTCAACTACTCTGTTCAGTCCAACGCGACGGGAGCACAACGAATCGGGACAATCACGATTGCCGGACAGAACCTGACGGTGACGCAGGGTGCGGGCACAGAGCTGTCAGTCGATGACGGCACCTTCGAACAAACACTGGGAATCACTGGAGGTGGCACCGTCGCCGGCATTAACCGCCTCACTCCCGGCACTTACCCTGCGACCCTATATGGCATTTCAATTCCGGTTCCCGCGTATCCAGGAATCACCAACGGCAAGGCATTCACACTGCTTTATGGCAGCATCGCCAGTACGCAGCCTGATATCAACACCGTCACGCTGCAAACGCTCAACGCGACGGTTCAGTCGGTTGGGAATTTCTTTGTCTACACAATCCCTGAGCTGACAATCAACTCGGGAGACTTTCTTCTCGGCTTTCGAATGACTCACGCCGCCAACGAAGGCCCCTTGTACAGTGATCGCAATTCGGGGTCAAAACGCCGTTCCTATTATCAGTCTGCTTCGACTAATTTTGTTCTCATCGATAGCTTCGACGGGTTTGCCGGGAACTTTGGCATTCGCGCGAGATCGTCGGTGGGATGCGCACCAAACCTCGCGTCAACGAGTCAGTCGTTCGCCGGCGCTGGCGGCACCGGATCGCTTGGAGTCACGGGAGCCACGGGCTGCACCTGGAGCGCGTTTAGTAATGTCCCCTGGCTGACGATTACCAGTGGCGTATCGGGTACGGGCAATGCCAATGCCAACTACTCTGTAGTGATCAATCTGACCACTGCGGCACGATCCGGGACCTTGACGATCGCGGGCCGGACATTCACGGTCACGCAGGCAGCGGGACTACCAGAGCTTGCGCTCGATGATGGCAGTGCGGAGACTGCAGTCGCTAGTGGCAACGGGAGTCTGAGCGCCGTCAACCGATTTACACCGCCCGTCTATCCACTGACGGTTACTGGCATTTCCATCGCGTTGAAGGACATCGCCGCGGGTCGAGCCATGACGCTACTCATCGGCACCGTCTCAAGTGGCGCCGCAAATCTCAATGGACTTACTTTCCAGGAGATAAACACGACGACGCAGGCGCCTGGTGACTTTCGGATCTATACGATTCCGAATCAAACGATCAATTCAGGAGACGTAGTTCTTGGTGTCCGCTTTCAGCACGCCGCTGGCGAGTTTCCCGTGCAGCACGACACCACTCTCCCCTCGAAAAACAGGTCGTTCTTCTTCAACGGCACCAATTACATCCTCATTAGTAGTTTTCCGAATCTCGACGGCAACTTCCTGATTCGAGCGCGCGTAATCCCTCCAGCAACGTTTGGTGAAGAATTGGAGCCGGCGACAATTAGTGCAGGACCACAGGGAACGACCGTGCGCAATCCACGGCTCGTCCCGCAGCTCCAGTCGCAGCCCATCAATAGACCTGCTGGTGGACCAGGGGTTGGCGTTGACGTGAGTTCTCCGGAACGGCGCGCCGGTAGCGTTAGCGATCGTCGCAGGAAGCCCGACGAACTTCTTCCCTCACGAGGGCCCCAGGCGAATTTAACGAAGAGGCCCTGAGTGCCGCGTCCCTTTGGACATGTCATTTCGCGCGGTGGCATTTCCTGTGTTAGATTTACACCTGTGGCAATTTGACCCTTTGGCGCGTGGGGTGGATTTGATTACCAGCACGATAGACCGTCTGCACGAGTTGCAGCAGACCATCGAGAGTGTCATCCGCGGCAAAAGCGAGGCGGTGAGGCTGGCTATCGTCTCGCTCCTCTCCGGTGGTCACCTGCTGGTCGAAGACGTGCCCGGCGTCGGCAAGACTACGCTGGCGCAAACCATCGCTCGTTGTCTCGCCGGCAGCTTCCAGCGTATCCAGTTCACCAGCGACCTGCTGCCTTCCGATATCGTCGGCGTCTCTGTCTACAATCAACGCACGGGCGATTTTGAGTTCAAACCGGGCCCGATCTTTGCCAATGTCATCCTCGCTGATGAGATCAACCGCACGACGCCAAAAACCCAGTCGAGCCTGCTCGAGGCAATGGCCGAGGGTCGCGCGACGATCGAGAATCAGACCTACGAGTTGCCTCGCCCCTTTCTCGTCCTTGCTACGCAGAACCCGATCGAACATCACGGCACCTATCCGCTGCCCGAATCGCAGCTCGACCGATTTCTTCTCCGCGTCCGCATCGGCTATCCCTCACTGAGCGATGAAAAGGAAATTCTGAAACAGCAGCGCCGGCATCATCCGATCGATGAAGTCAGGCCGATCATGTCTGTGGAAGATATTCTCGATCTCCAGGACGAGGTCCGGAATGTAAAAATGGATGATGCGCTCGTCGATTACATAGTCGAGATTGTCGCGGCGACGCGTCAGACCGAAGTCCTCGATCTGGGCGTAAGTCCGCGAGGATCTCTTGCCCTCTATCGCGCGTCTCAGGCACTGGCCCTGACTGAAGATCGCGACTACTGTATCGCCGATGATATCAAGCGACTGGTCGTCCCGGTGTTCAGCCACCGCATCGTCATCAATTCGCGCTACTCCAGTCGCATGCGGCGTGGTGAAGAAGCGGATAGCGTGCTCGCCGATATCGTCAAG
>JBDTUW010000326.1:0-5504 GCA_040007555.1 Acidobacteriota bacterium
ATGAGGATAGGCGATCAGTTGGCGCTCCGCTGCGATGCGTTGGAGCGGATCACCCTCAAGTATGCTGTCTGTCGTCAGATAGTCGAAAATTCTACGATTAAAGACAAAAAATCCGCCGTTGATCCAATCCTGAATGATCGGCTTCTCGTGGAACTCCGTAACGGCCCCATTCTCATCAAGGCTGATGATGCCGAAGTTGGATCGCGGATGCACCGCGGTCAGCGTTGCCAGCCGGCCGTGCTGCCGGTGAAACTTCAGGAGCTCTTTGAGGTCGATATCTGCCAGACCGTCACCGTAGGTGACACAGAACTCTTCTTCGCCGGCGAGGTAGGCCTCGACTCGTTTGAGCCGCCCGCCCGTGTTTACGTCCAGTCCCGTCTCGACAAAAGCTATTTTCCAGTCCTCGCCGCGACGCTCGTGCTGGACCAGCCGATAGTCGCCTGAGTGGTTCATCTCAAGGGTGAAATCGGTTGAGAGCCAGTGATGCTCCAGGAAGTACCGCTTGATCGAATCTCCGAGAAACCCAAGACAAAGCACGAACTCGTTCAGGCCAAAGGTGGAATAGAGCTTAAGCAAGTGCCAGAGAATTGGCTGACCGCCAATCTCGATCAGTGGCTTGGGGACCGAAGTGCCGTGCTCCCCAAGCCGGGTACCGCGGCCACCGCAGAGAATGACAGTCTTCATCGCTTATTTAAGAAGGTTCTTTTTGGCGAGAAAATCCGCGACTGCGGAATTGAACTTCGGGGGCTGATCCATCATGAGAAAGTGGCTGACGCCATCCCAGACCTGTTCCTCGATATCGGGAACCAGAGTGTGAACATACTGAAAGTAGTCTGGTGTCCACTGAGGGCCGGCGGCATAGATTGCCAGAACCGGAACCCTGATGGGATCGTCCTTCCAGATCGTGGGATCGACCATCGCATCCATTCCACCAACGATGACATTCTGAGGTGTGGCCAGCATCGCCGTTGTGATGTGCTGAAGCTCATCCTTACTCGCTACGTCCCTCGTCAGTGTGGTAATGAACTGCTCGACGACTTGCTTGTAGTTGGGGCCCTTGAACGCATTAATCATCGGAGCCATCTGTTGCGGCGTCCCAAACGTCCGCAATGCTCCATCCACAAGAACGAGCGCGATCGTTTGCTGGGGATAATTTCGGTAGAACTGCCGCACGACAGGGGTTCCCATGCTGTGACCGACAAGGACCGCGCGTTTGACACCCGCGTGTTTGAGCACTGCCGCAACCGATTTCGCGAACAGATCCATCGTGTAGGTGACGTCGGGTTTGTCACTCAGCCCGTGGCCTATGAGATCTACAGTAATCACCCGCTTCCCAGCAAAACTCGGCGCGTTGTCATCCCAAAAGGTGTCGAGCCTCGCATAGCTGTCCTTGACCTTCGATTTTGCGGCAGTGGTCTTGGCGGCCTTCGGTGTCTGCGTTCGCGCATCCGCGATTGGCAGCCCGCACAAGGCGAACAGTAGAATAAATGCGAAGAACGTTGGCTTAATCCTTCTCACCATCCTCAACATGTTGATCATCCTTAACATGGCGCTCTTGTTCCCGCGTTTTCTCGATCCAGGTCTTTTCCCATACCTTTGCGTATTTGAGAAAGACACTGTACGACGTGAAGATCGAAATAATCAATCCTGGGATTCCATCGCGGAACCCCTGCTTCAGGATGTACGTCCGCAAAAACACCGCCAGCGGAACGATAAACAATTCGGGCAATCGAATCCGTTTTCCGTCAGCGTATAGATAGGCTGCCGCAAGGGTCGTGTAGCTGTTGAGCACCTCCTGATGCTCCTGGAGGTTGCGCTTTGTGTAGTGAAGAAACTCGCCTCTTAGTTTTTCAGTTCGACCGCGAACCCGCGCAGTCTCGTGCGGGGCGATTCCATCCCAGTAACTCGCCGCCTTACGGTAAAGCCGCATCTGGTAGTCCGGATACCACGTCGAATGGTTGATCCATCGACCGAGATACTTCGTCCGCCGCGCGATCCAGAAACCGTCCGGGAGAGTGGACGGATCTCGTTGTCTTAGCGCCACAATTGAAGCACGCAACTCTTCGGGGATACGTTCGTCCGCATCGATCCAGAGTATCCAATCGCCAGTAGTCATCGAATCGGAGTATTCGTGCTTATCCTTGTAACCCCGAAACTCGCGATTGAAGATGCGATCGGTGTAGCGCCTTGCGATTTCCGTCGTGCGATCACTCGAATCGGAATCGACAATGACGATCTCATCAGCCCAGGCGACCGTCTCGCAGACAGCGGCGATATTTGACTCCTCATTGAAGACGTTAATCTTGACAGAGATCTTCATACGAGCGCCTGCCCTCAGAGCCGATAGATCAGATGACGTGGGTCACACCCGGTATTCTCGAGCCCTTGCGAGTCCAAAGAACCAAGCTCCGTTAGGAGCGGCATGTTTATAGTCAGCTCCGCAGGGCGCTGGAGCTTGGCCTTTTCCGCCGCGCTCGATCCTGGAGTGCGCGCGGCTTGCCGCCGCTTTTCTTCGCTGCACCTTGGTGCAGCGAACGGTACTGCCCTCCGCGAAAATGGCCAAGCTCCAGTGCACTACTACGTGGTGCCGAGTCCAAAGGACCGGAGCTGCAGGCCCGGAGGATTCACCGGACGCCGTTGTTCTTGAGGACGCGCCGCAGCGCCTGGCCTGTGTATGATTTTCGGTTGCGCGCGACCTCCTCCGGCGTGCCCTCAGCGACGATTCGTCCGCCGGCCTCACCGCCTTCCGGCCCAAGATCTATCAACCAATCGGCAGCCTTCATGACATCCAGATGATGCTCAATGACGATCACGGTATTGCCCAGGTCGACCAGTCGCTGAAGCACGTCGAGTAGCTTTCGCACATCCTCGAAGTGCAGGCCAGTCGTCGGCTCATCGAGAATGTAAACCGTTCGCCCGGTTGCTCGGCGTGAAAGCTCTTTTGCAAGTTTGGTGCGCTGCGCTTCGCCGCCAGAAAGTGTGGTTGCCGACTGACCGAGCTTGAGATAGCCAAGCCCTACCTCACTCAGTGTCTGCAGTTTTGTCTTGATCTGAGGAATGTTCTCGAGCAATTCGAGCGAATCGTCAATCGTCATATCCAGCAGTTGCGCGATGTTGTGGCCCTGATAGCGCACGTCCAGTGTCTCGCGGTTGTAACGGCCTCCGCGACATACTTCGCACATGACGTAGACATCAGGCAGAAAGTTCATCTCGATGCATTTGACGCCGTCTCCCTGACAAGCCTCGCAGCGACCACCCTTCACGTTGAATGAGAATCGGCCGGGTTTGTAGCCTCGCTCCCGACTCTCCGGCAGCATCGAATAAAGCTCGCGGACCGCAGTGAATACTCCGGTGTAAGTGGCCGGGTTGGAGCGCGGAGTGCGCCCGATCGGAGACTGATCGATCTCGATAATCTTGTCGATATGCTCGAGGCCCTCGATGCTTGAGTGCGCTCCAGGCTCCGCCACGCTGCGATAGAGCTTCTTTGCGAGTGCGCGGAAGAGTATGTCCTCAACGAGAGTTGATTTTCCCGATCCCGAAACGCCGGTGACGACTGTCAGCAAACCCAATGGAAAAGCAACGTCGATGTTCTTCAGGTTGTGTTCCGATGCGCCTTTGACCAGCAGGCTCTTGCCGTTGGGCGAGCGGCGAATGGCCGGTATCGGAATGCTCAGTTCGCCCGACATGTAGCGTCCCGTCAGCGATTCCTTGACCTGTGTGATCTCGTCAGGGGTACCAATCGCAACGATCTCGCCGCCGTGAGAGCCAGCTCCCGGGCCAAGGTCTACTACGAAATCAGCCCGCCGGATCGTCTCTTCGTCGTGCTCGACGACAAGCACTGTGTTCCCGATGTCACGCAAGCGCGCCAGCGTATCGAGAAGTTGCTGGTTATCGCGCGGATGAAGACCAATCGATGGCTCGTCCAGAACGTAAAGCACGCCCCGAAGTTGTGAGCCAATCTGAGTTGCCAGGCGGATGCGTTGGCTCTCCCCACCCGAGAGCGAGGACGACGCCCGATCGAGAGTGAGATAGCCGAGCCCCACCGACTGTAAGAAACTCAGGCGATCTCGAATCTCCCTCAGTATCCGACCGGCGATCAATTCCTCGCGCGGTCCTAGTTTGATGGCCCCGAATGCTCCGAGAGCGCCCTCGATCGGAAGGGCGGCGTACTCAGCGATCGATCGCCCGGCAATTCTTACTGCCAGTGATTCAGGTTGTAGTCGTCTCCCCTGACACGCTCGACATGCGGTTGGTGAAATCAGCGATTCAAGTGAGGCACGTGACTTCTCGGACCAGGAATCCTCCTCACCTTCGAGCTTTCGCAGCGTGTCTACCAACCACTGCGTCGCCCCCTTCCACTCGGCATGGTAGCGGTACTCGCCATATCGAAACTCGATCTTTTCGGGGAAGCCGAAGAGGAAGGCGTCGCGAGCCTTTCGCGGGAGAGCATTGAAAGCTGTCTCGAGGCCGATACCAAAATGCCGGACCACCGCGTTCAGTGCTTCGCGGAGATAGGTGTCGGCCGACTTCTCCGCCCCGTTTACAAATGCCATTTCGCCGACCGGCAAAGCTGGATCCCCGATCAGCTTCAGCGGGTCGGCTTCAAGCTTTGTGCCCAGGCCGTGACATTCGCGGCACGCGCCATAGGCGCTATTGAAGGAAAATGACCTGGGTTCGAGTTGCGGAATCGAGATGCCGCAGTCGACGCACGCCATCCGCTCCGAATAGAGATGCTCTTCACCGTCGACTACCGAGACGATGACAACGCCATCGGTGAGTTTAAGTGCGGTTCGAACCGACTCCTCAAGACGGGTGGCAATACCCGATTTGATCAGCAGACGATCGACCACGACTTCGATTGTGTGATTGCGTCTCTTGTCAAGTTTGATCTCTTCGTCGAGGGAGCGCATCTCGCTGTCAATGCGCACACGGGTGAACCCGGCGCGCTGTATCTTCTCGAGTTCCTTCCGAAACTCCCCCTTTCGTCCACGGACGAGCGGGGCGAGGATCATGACGCGCTCACCCTCGCGTAGCTCGAGGATGTGTTGAATGATCTGCTCAGTCGATTGTCGTGCGATAGGGAGACCACACTGATGGCAGTGAGGCAGGCCGATCGAGGAAAAGAGCAACCGCAGATAGTCGTAAATTTCGGTGACGGTGCCGACGGTTGAGCGCGGGCTTCGACTGGTAGTCTTCTGCTCGATCGAAATGGCCGGTGAAAGTCCTTCAACCGCATCGACATCGGGCTTTTCGAGCTGCTCCAGAAATTGACGTGCATAGGCCGAAAGGGATTCGACATAGCGGCGCTGTCCCTCGGCATAGATGGTATCGAAGGCGAGGGAGGACTTGCCCGAGCCGCTCAGACCGGTGATCACGGTCAGACGGTTGCGGGGGATCTGCAGATTGATGTTCTTGAGGTTGTGCTGGCGCGCGCCGCGCACCGTAATCTTATCGATAGCCATACTGTAGCCGACAGCCAAATTAGCGCCATGGCGCGTAAATCA
>JBDTUW010000327.1:0-5493 GCA_040007555.1 Acidobacteriota bacterium
AAGCAGCCACGCGCGCATTGGCTCGACGGGTTTGGCAACGAGGACAGGATCGTGGCTGAGGCACGGCGGGTCGTTCACTCCATCCACACAACTGCGTAGCGCAAGACAATAACGCAGAGTCGCGGGGGGGGAAGGAGCCGCAGAGAGGCGGTTCTCCCTCCGCGGCTCCTTCCTCCCAGAGCGACTCTGCGTTACCTGTCCGCGTGTTGTTTCTCTGTGTTTACTGGCCTATACTTTCGGGTAAATCTATCAATATCCGCTCGGTGCAGGCAGTTATGAGAAGAGTGTCCAAACGAGTGCTGGTCCTCGTGATCGCGGTTACGGCCTGGGTCGCCCTGCGCCCCTCCACTGCGACTGTTCAGACTCCACCGCCTTCGCGGGAAGGTCTCGAATTCTTCGAGAAGAAGATTCGTCCGGTCCTCACTGAGAACTGTCTTGGATGCCATGGCGCGAAAGCAGCCAAGCTTCGTGGCAACTTGATGCTGGATTCACGGGAAGGAATGCTCCGAGGCGGATCAAGCGGATCGCCTGCGGTGACACCAGGGGACCCGGAAAAGAGCCTTCTCCTCAAGGCAATTCGATATACGGACGCCAAGCTCCAGATGCCACCGGGAGCTCAGCTCTCACGCGAACAGATTCTCGATTTCGAAGCTTGGATCAAAATGGGCGCACCCGATCCGAGGATCGAAGAACCCGTTGCAACCGCGCCCTCATATGACTTCACCAGGGCGAAGCAGTTCTGGTCGTTCCAGGCAGTCAAAAATCCCGCGCCGCCGAGCGTCAGAGACAAGACGTGGACCCGGAATCCGATTGATCAGTTCATTCTTCGAAAGCTTGAGGAGAAGAACATCCATCCGGTGGCGGATGTCGATCGACGCACCCTGATTCGTCGAGCTACTTTTGACCTGACTGGTTTGCCACCCACACCCGAAGAGATCGATGCCTTCCTGGCCGACCGCTCATCAAATGCGTTCGGCAAGGTGATCGACAGACTATTGGCCTCCCCTCAGTACGGTGAACACTGGGGGCGTCACTGGCTGGACGTCGTTCGCTATGCCGATACGGCAGGCGACAATTCCGACTTTCCGGTTCCTGCGGCTTTCCGCTACCGCAACTACGTCATCAAGTCCTTTAATCAGGACAAGCCATACGACAAGTTCGTCAGTGAGCAGATTGCGGGAGACCTCCTGCCATCAGCTTCACAGGAGGATCGGAACGAAAAGATCATCGCGACGGGCTACCTCGCGATGTCTCGTCGCTTCGGATCGCGCAACAAAGAATTTAACCTGACGATCGACGACACCATTGATAACGTCGGCAAGGCCTTTCTTGGTCTGAGCGTCAGTTGTGCCCGATGTCACGATCACAAGTTCGATCCGATCCCGACGCGCGACTATTACGCGCTCTATGGCATCTTCAACAGCTCGCGATACGCGTTTCCAGGTGCAGAGATCTATCCGCATCCGGCGGATATGGTTGCGCTGGCGCCGGAGAAGGCGGCCGAAGCCTTCTACAAATGGCAGAAGTCGATCTCCGATGTTGATGATCGGAAGGAGCAGTTGGTAGTCGAAGCGGGAACGGCAGCGCGAAACAAGGCGCAGAAAGAAAAGGAAGCTAAGGAAGCGGCTGTCGGCGCTCCTGCAAACAATCAAAGTGCGCTGGAGCAGGATAAGGCTGCGACAGGGAAGACTCCCAACGCCATCCCACTGGCCGCCGATGAACTGCAGCCGGCGGATTTTGATCGCGATGCGCGCAACGGTGTAGTCGCGCGGCAATCCAAACGAATGCCGGATGAGGTGGAAGCCGAAGCCAAGAATCTAAAGGCGCTGACTGCGCAGCTCAACGAGTCAGCGCCCCGTGTCCAGAAGGCCTATGCAGTTGTTGACGGACGGCCGTCCAACGTGCGCGTTCATCGCCGGGGCGATCCAAAGACCCTGGGCGAAGAGGCGCCGCGCGGCTTTCTGACCGTGCTTGGCGGACAGCGATTGCCTGATGGAAGTAAGGGAAGTGGTCGCGATTACCTTGCGGGCTGGATCGTGGATCGAGCGAATCCGCTGACCGCGCGAGTCATGGTCAATCGGATCTGGGGAGACCACTTTGGCCGAGGATTGGTGGCGACGCTGAATGACTTTGGCGTCCGTGGCGAGGCGCCGTCGCATCCGGAGCTGCTTGATTACCTGGCGATGCGCTTGATGGAGGGTGGCTGGTCAATCAAGGCCATGCACCGCCTGATCATGTCGTCACACGCCTATCAGTTGTCGAGTGCAACGAGCGCGAGGAACGCGAGCGTAGATGTGGACAACAGGCTGTTCTGGCGTTTTGAGCGTCGACGCCTGAGCGCAGAGGAGATTCGCGATTCGCTGCTTGCGGTCAGCGGAAAACTCGACCGAACCGAGGGCCAGGCTCATCCATTTCCACAGGAGCGGGATTGGCGCTACAGCCAGCATGTCCAGTTCTTTGCCGTCTACGATACAAATCGCCGAAGTGTCTATCTCATGCAGCAAAGGCTCAAGAAGCATCCGCTGATGGAGGTTTTTGACGGGCCGGACACGAATAGCTCGACGGCGAGGCGATCATTGACGACGACGCCAGTACAGGCGCTCTACCTCATGAATGATCCGTTTGTCCATCAGCAGGCGGACGACTTTGCGGCTCGAGTTGGTTTGGCTTACGAGATGACGCCGGGGAGGATCGACTTTGCATATCGCCTCGCACTGGGGCGACCGGCGACGACAAGCGAGCTTCGGATGGCAGCGGAGTACTTGAAGCAGATCCGTGCGGAACTGGTGGCGGCGAAAGTTGCCGACGAGCGGTTGACGCGCGCAGCCCTGGCCAGTTTCTTACGAGTGCTGTTGAGCAGTAATGCGTTTCTCTATGTTGACTGAGGAAGGAATTAGATGATGGAGCAAGATCAGTGCTCGCGCCGGACGATGATTCGCTCGCTTTTCTGTGGCTCGATCGTCATGCCGGCAGTCTTTACGCACCTGCTCACAGCTGAGGCACGTGGTGAGGAGAATCCCCTCGCCCCAAAGGCGCCGCATTTCCCGGGAAAAGCCAGGCGCGTGATCTTTCTCTATATGTCCGGTGGTGTTTCGCATGTGGATTCGTTTGATCCGAAGCCCCGTCTGCTGGAGGAGTTTCAGAAGGGAAACACGAGATACCTTCCGGCATTGTGGGAGTTCAAACGCCGTGGCAAGAGTGGCACCGAGGTCAGCGAGCTCTTTCCGCAGATGGGCGATTGTATCGACGATATTTGTCTCATACGCTCGATGCGTGGTGATCACAACGATCACTACCAGGCGACGATGGGAATCCATACCGGGTCGGTGACGGTCAAGCGACCAAGCATAGGTTCCTGGCTCACCTATGGCTTAGGCACGGAGAATCAGAATCTTCCGGCCTTTGTGGTCCTCGCACCGGACCTGCCTTATGCCGGTTCGCAGGTATGGGACTCGGATTTCCTTCCCGCCGTCTACCAGGGAACGCGCGTGCTGTCCGGGAAGGAACCGATACCTAACATCAATCGGCGCGCTCTGAGTGAGACGATTCAGAAAGATGAGTTGCAGCTTCTTGAGAGGTTCAATCGGCGACACCTGGCGACCAGAGCAACCGACGGTGTGCTGGCGGCGCGATTGAAATCCTATGAGACGGCATTCGGGATGCAGCGCACCATGCCGGAAGCGCTGGACCTTTCAAAGGAAACGGACGCGACGCTAAAGCTATACGGTCTGGAGCGTGGAAGTGCGAAGGGCTTTGCGTGGCAATGTCTGGTTGCGCGCCGTCTTGCGGAGCGCGGCGTTCGCTTTATCGAACTGATCGATGTCGGCGCTTCGAATAACTGGGATGCGCATGCGGATATGAAGACTCACGAACCGCTGGCGCGCAATGTTGACCGGGCGATTGCGGGACTGTTGCGTGATCTCAAATCTCGCGGGATGCTTGAAGATACACTGGTGGTTTGGACCAGCGAGTTTGGACGCACTCCAACGGCTGAAGGCGCGAAGGGGCGCGGTCATTTCAACAAGGCGTACTCATCGTGGATGGCCGGTGGCGGAGTCAAAGGGGGAATGGTTTACGGCAAGACTGACGAATTTGGCGCGAATGTCGTCGAGAATGAAGTTCACGTGCATGATTTCCACGCGACCATTCTTCATCTGCTCGGCTTCAATCACGAGAAGCTGACGTTCCGTTACGCGGGCAGAGATTTCCGTTTGACCGACGTGCACGGCAGGGTGGTGAAGGAGCTTCTCGCGTAGGTCTCTAGTCGGAAGCGCGTAGTGTTTGGAGTGCGGCGGCTTGCCGCCGCTTTTGCTTTCGGGGAGGAAGAGCGTGCGCTTCCGCTGGCGAAAACAAAGCGCAGGTCGGCGCTTTCCTGGTTCTTACCCGTGCTTTTGCTCGAAGTCGCGCATGAACTCTGCCAGCGCAACGGCGCCTGCCTTTGGAAACGCGTTATAGATCGACGCGCGAATGCCTCCCACCGAGCGATGCCCCTTGAGTCCGTCCAGCCCCTTCGCCGTTGCTTCTTTGGCAAAGACCTTCTCCAGCTCTTCTGACGGCAATCTGAAGGTGATATTCATCAGGCTTCGGCTGGCTGGTTCTGCGTGACCCTGGTAAAAGTCACTCGAGTCGATCTGATCGTAAACGATCTTCGCCTTCTCCTCATTCAGCTCCTGCACCTTATCGAGGCCGCCGATTTCACCTGACAGCCACTTGAACACCAGACCCGAAATGTATATCGAGAATGCTGGCGGCGTGTTGTACAACGATTCCTTCTCTGCAAGCAGTCGATAATCGAACATCGATGGCAGCCCGGCTGGAACGTTGGCCAATAGATCATCACGCACGATAACGATGGTTGCGCCTGCCGGCCCGGCATTCTTCTGCGCCCCGGCGTAGATCAACCCATATTTCGAAATATCGAGAGGCCTGCTGAGGAAGTCCGAAGATCCATCGCAGACCAGCGGTACGTCACCGGCTTCGGGCTCCGTGCGCCATTCGGTACCGTGAATGGTATTGTTCGAGGTGAAGTGTAAGTACGCAGCTCCGGGGTCAAGCTGGAGCTCTTCCTGACCAGGAATCCGATTGAAATTACTATCCTCAGTTGATGCGGCAACCCGTGTTTGCCCGATCTTCTTAGCCTCCTTGAGCGCTCCCTGCCCCCAGACACCGGTGACGATGTAATCAGCACTGCGGTCACCAGTCAGCAGATTCATTGGCACCAGGGTGAACTGTGTGCTGGCACCACCCTGCAAAAACAAAACGCGATAGTTGCTGGGAATGCCGAGCAGCGCGCGAAGGTCGGCCTCTGTTTCGCTGATGATCTTCTCAAACGGAGCAGAGCGATGGCTCATCTCGAGAACCGACATCCCGGCTCCGGGATAGTTGACGAGGTCCTCCCGGGCGCGCTCAAGGACCGTTAGAGGGAGGACCGCGGGACCAGCACTAAAGTTAAAAACACGTTCAGTCATGAATAGTCTCCCGATGATAACCAGA
>JBDTUW010000328.1:0-5493 GCA_040007555.1 Acidobacteriota bacterium
CATCAGAGGCCGGAAGGTTTCTGAGCGTTTTCCAAAGATGCGGTGCTCTGATCCCCTCGTTTCAAAACACTACGGTTGAAGGACAGGAAGACTCACGCGAAGGCCGCGAAGGTTTCGAAAGACGCGAAGAGGAATTGCATTCTCCTCGCCTTCCCTCAACTTTATTCGCGTCGTTCGCGACAATCGCGGCCTTCGTGTGAGTCTTCGTGTTCCGCAAGCGGCACCATCCAGGTTAAACCAAACACTTGTCCTGAAAAGCAATTGTTTCACGCTGATCCGTGATCCAATGGATCAGCTGGATCAGATAATTGCCTCTTGGTGAGCGAAAAAAAACCGCGGCGGGCTCTGCTCCCACCGCGGGTCAAATTGGACCGAAACCTAATGGCTGTTATCTGACTGTCATCCGCATCTCGCTAGAAGTTGATCTTCATGGCGATTTGGAGGATACGCGGATCGAACGCCGTCGCGAGCCGCCCAAATGTCGTGCTGTTGATGTCATTCTGTTCGTTGGTTACGAAGAAGTTCGTGTGGTTGAAGGTGTTGAATGCCTCAAGACGGAACTCGATGTTCAACGTCTCCGTGATTCGCGTTCGCTTGATCGCGCTCAGGTCGACGTTCCAGAAACCTGGCCCACTGACGGGAGTCAGTTGCAACTTACCGTAAGTTCCCGCCAACGGGTTGGTCAGGATTGCCGGATTCGCTCGACCATCGACACCGATCAGCGAAGGTGAAACGTATAGCGGCCGTCCGCTGACGGGGTCGTAGAAAAGACCCGTCAGCTCCTGCAGTTCCTGAGCGCTGAGAGTGCTATCGGCCGCGTTCTTCGGAGAGCGACCCGTACGATTGACGGTACCGCGCGCTGAGACGAAGGAGATCGGTCGTCCGGTGCGGATTTCGAAGATGCCGCCAGCCTGCCAGCCGCCGAGAATCTTTCCGATCACTCCGCCTTGATTGAGGAACGGTTTGCCCGGGCCAAACGGGAGCTCGTAGAGACCGTTCGCCTTGAAGATGTGTGTGATGTCGTTCGTGTTGCGCTTCTTCTCGAGAGGCGCCGCATTATCGACATCAAGCAACGCCGCAAAGTTTGCGGAACTGCCATCAAAGTCGGTGTAGCCTTTGCTCCACGAGTAATTGGCCTGGAGATAAAGGCCGTTTCTGAGGCGGCGTCGAACTTCTGCCTGCAACGCATGATAGTTCGAGAAGGAGCCGTTACCCATATAATCAACGTTGCCCGCTTCCGGATTCGCGCGCAGGAAGAAGCCTGGTCCGACAGTCGCTCCGTTGGTCCCCGGTGTCAGGTAGATCGACCTCGACAATGAATAAGTCTGAACCAGTTCACCGATTTGCCCCTGGCTGATCAGATTGACCAGCGTTGCATTGAGAGCGGTCTGCTGAGGAGTGGTATAGAAACCGCCCCGGCCAACCTTTGGAAACACGGTCAATGGCTGACTACCTGAAATTGCAGGATTGTATGCGGGGCTCGCGACGATACCCGTCACGCCCGTCGATAGCTGCAGGTTCTTCTGGGCGCGTCGAAAATCGTCCAGAAAGCCGTTGTTGAAAATGACTACCTGGTTGATATCGATTGCACGCAGCAGCTTGACGCCGTGATTGCCGACATAACGAGCTTCAAGAACGGTGTCGGGAAGGATCTCTCTCTCGATGCTCAGATTCCATTGCTGGACATAGGGAGTCTTGAGATTGGGATCGATAGTGAACGCCGTCGGCGCCTGTGTAATCAGCTGCTGATCCTTGATCGTCCGTGGTACTTTGAAGATGGGCACCGCGATCGGGACCAACCCACCACCGCTAACCGTCCCGATCAGATTCGGTACCTGGACCGTCGATGTCAATCCATCGTTGCCGTCGATTGCTGAGTTCTCAGCCATCTGGATCAAGCTATCGATAACATAGGAAATCGAGTATCCGGCTCGGATCGAGGTCTTGCCTGTCTTGAAGGGGTCCCAGGCAAAACTGATGTTCGGCGCGAAGTTGTTGCGATCCGGATTGTAGAACGGCCTCGTTCCGTTGCCTCCACCCGCAAGATCGTAAACAAGATTGGGATTGCCCAACCCCTCAAGCCCGCCAACGGGCATGAGCCCGATCCCGTTGGTCTCCTTGGTCGGAGTGTAGTAGTCATAACGCAACCCGAGATTGACCGTTAGATTCGGCTTCACGCGCCAGGTGTCCTGCGCGAAGCCCCCGATCGCATCAAACTCGAGATTGCGCCTCTGCTCGGCGTCATTGACGTAGCCCGATGTGGCGCTGCTGACGTTGAATGTTCGGGTCCCTGTGGTGACCGCGCCGCTCAGGAAGGCGAGCAGGTTGCTGGCGCTGGTGAAATCGTTGGTAGCCAGACCTCCGGGGAACTGCGTCCGATTGGTTGAGCTCAACGGATTGATATTCCCTGATCCGAACCCGATCGTATAGGTTGGCAGAATGCCAGCACGGCTGAATGGTTCGAGGTGCGTTCGGCGGAAATTACCACCGAATCTCAGCACGTGGCTGCCGTGCACCCAGGCAGCGTTGTCCGAGAGTTCGAAGACGCGCCCGTTGCGGCCACTCTGCTGTGAGTTCTGAACGGGATTCGTCAGAGTTCCACCAACGCTGGGGAAGGTCAGCAGGTTCCCTTCCGGAAACGTCACATTGGTGAAGAAAAACGACGCCTGTCGATAGAAGCCGCTTCGCAGTTCGTTGGTGAGCACTGGAGTCAGGCTCGAGTTCCAGGCAAAGGAGCCGCGATGTCGCTTTGGACTCTGGCCCTTGCCCGGAAGACCCGGAAATGGCTCACCGGTATTGTTCGTGGCCGCATCGTTGGCCGTGAAAACAGAATCACGGCTATAGATGGCCTCGAAACGATGTTTATCCGACAGGTTGTAGTCGATGCGGAATCCCCATAGACGCTCCGTGCTGCCTGCGGGCGAATTGAACCGGAATCCGGCGGAGTTAATTCGATCACCGACAGAGTTGAAGTCATTCGGGGACGGCGTGAGACCAATCAGGTTCTTGATTCGCGTATCCACTGATCTTCCGGTCAGAGAAAGCAAATTGACCGTCTGCAACTCGTTGTTGTCTGACCTGCGGTAGGTGAAATTACCCAGGCGCGCTGCGTCGGAGAGAACGATTCGCGTCAACGCCGCCGCCCGCGGGCTCCTTGTCTCCTCCATATACGCATAAAAGAAGAGCTTATGTGTATCGAAGCCGAGTGGGCCAAAGATGTTCGTCGGGAGTTTGATTGGACCGCCGACACCAAAGCCAAACTGATTCCGAATCAGCTTCTCCTTTTCCAGACCATTCGCGTTGTTGAAGAAGTCGTTGGCGTCAAGCGCGTCGTTGCGGTGAAACTCGAACAGATTGCCATGATAGGCAGTCGAGCCGCGTGGGGTGACCAGCTTGATCTGAGCGACGCCGGCGCCGTCCGCAGCGCTCGCGTTTTGCGTGGTGATGCTGAACTCGCTCACGCCTGCGACTGAAGGACCCGCCTGAGCAAACAGCCCGCTGCTCGCATCTCCGCGGAGATAATTCTCCTGGATGTTGATTCCATCCCAGGTAATGTTGTTGAAGGAGCCGCGCATGCCGTTGATCGTTGCGTTGCGCGTACTGCCGATAGTCGCGACACCCGCCTGGAGTCTGGCAAGTTGAATCGGGCTTCGACCGTTGAGGGGAAGATCGTTGATCTGCCGCTCCATGACTGTTGTCGTCAGCTCGGCATTGACGGTGTTGATGACAGCCTGCGCCTCACTGGCACTCGTGGTAATGACTTCCGCAATTTGACCCGCCTCGAGGGTGATGTGAATCGACGCTGGAATGCTGACATCGACCTTGACCTCCCTGACCTGTGTCTTCTTGAAGCCACCGGCCTCCGCAGTAACGGAGTACATGCCAGCTCGGACATCGTTAAAGATGTAGAAGCCTTCCTGGTTGGTTGTTGAGCTGATATCCAGTTTGGTGGCGGCGTCGGAGAGAACCACCCTGGCTCCCGGCACCACTGCTCCTGCCTGGTCCTTGACGGTTCCACTAACGGTGCTATTCACGGTTTGAGCGGCCGCGACCATTGAGAGTAGCGCGGAGATGAGTAGGGCAGCACCTATCCGAGCGAGTGAAGCGCGAACGAGATTCGATTGTTTCTTCAATGAACACTCCTTTTTTCTGATTTCGTGAGGTTCTCTTGTCATGCCTTTGGTGACGCTTGAGAGATCGATGCTTTGCCAGAATGCGTTCCTCTTTGCCCTGTGAGCTTGACTGAAGATGAACGCGACCATGCGGTCACCACCCCTGTCTGAATTAAGTAATCGCTACCCGGAAGACCGGTTCCTTTGGCGTCGCGCACTTTGTTTTGTCCAACGATTTGTCAGCAGCGTTGTGTTTGATGATGAAAAGCATTCGGCAAGTGCCTTGGGCGCGATGTCTCATGCTGGTCCTTGTGATTGGCTCCGCTGTTTACTTCAATGTTTCGTCATTCATTCACTTATTTCTTGTAAGGTTGCCTTCTCGTGCCAACGAGATGCGAAAAGGGTTCCGAAAACGTGAACGCAAATCGGAAAGATAGATGGGCAAGTCATATGCCATCGCCAGGCTGCGTGAGAATTGGAATCGGTGCTGGGGCGAGGTCTCGCTCTTTGGCAGGATGGACGAAAAGTTGTGAGCCAAAAATCACTTAGAAGACAGCGCGCGACTTCATGGCGTGCTTGCAAGCTTCCATTGTTTACCCTGGCACTTGATGTTGAGCGGCGCCGTTACTAAGTACTTTGTAGGCAGGGTTGGATGTTTCCGGGGCAGGATGGTCCGAATAAATGAAAATCTTCAGGAATCTGGATGAATGACTATTTTGATGACCGAAACTCTGGAGAGAGAGCTTTATCGACGGGTCGAGGCGCCAAGGAGGTCGGTGGGGCGGACTGAGAGGGGGATTGAGAGAGGGGGAGAGGCGACGCCCGGACGAACGGTCGGGGCGTCGCACCTGGTTTACGCGCGTTGGTCCTTGGCTGGATTCCACTCGACCCGCTTTCCGGATCGATATGATTCGTTGGCAAGGTGTGCGCCGATGATGACTCGATTGGCGAGCTCAACCGGCGAATTGGGTTGCTTCCGGCTCTTCATGCAATCGAGAAAATTCTGCATGTGAGCCGTCCCTTCGTCGACGACCGGCCAACTCTCGACAACGCGCCTCTTATTGTCATAGCGAACCAGCATCTTCTTGTCGTTCTCCTGAACGATGGCACCCTCAAGACCATAGAATGCGGCGCCATCGAACTCCTGTCCGTTCATGAACTGGACCATGAAAACGATCGCAAAGGTTCCACAATCGAGAATCGCATGCACATTGTCAGGGGTCTCCCAATCCTGACTCTGATACTTTCCACCGTTGCAGGTGACCCGGTGAGGTCCATCCGATCCAGTGATCCACATCGCAACATCCAGCCAGTGAGGACCAATGTCAGTCATGAGGCCGCCCGCGTAGTCCCAGTACCACCGCCATCCCGACGCTCGCTT
>JBDTUW010000329.1:0-5489 GCA_040007555.1 Acidobacteriota bacterium
GCTGTTGTTTGAAGGATGTGGCCGGGACGCTCGCCCGCCATGTAACGCTTCGCCAGCCGGGTGGAGTTCTGCCTGAACTAAAGGTGTTAGACGCTCGAGGGCCGCCTGATCACCGCTGTTCCATGCGACGAGCAGTTGCGTGATCTCCGGGGTCGAAGGATCGTCCATAAAACCCTGTTTCGCTCGCATGATCCGAGGTAACAGTTGTGTGCCGGAAAAAATAAGCTATCACAGCCGCGTGGCTGTCTCCAATCAACTACCGAGCTACTTCTGACCATGTCGACAACTTGTCACTCGCGCGTGGTCCCCCACGGCCTCAATAGGAGGGCAGCTGGGAGGGCATCGATTACGGCGCGGCCTAAGACGCAGCTCAGCCCATTCCGGAACGGGAAGAAAAAGAACAGCGCCTGAGGCTGAACGCCCGGCTCGAGCTTGGCCAGTTCCAGAAAGCTGCGCCCGTTCAAGGGCGACTACGGTCAATGCCTTGAATCGTGGCAGGGGGCAACCAGATCTGCAGCGCCTGGTCGCGATCTGCAATCAAACCGATGCAGGCACGCCCGACGGCCGAGGCGTCCCGATCCCTTTCCTGACACTTCCGAACAACTACCGCTTCGACGACGATTTTCAGGTATGGCGCGAGAATGTTGCTCAGGCATCGAGGCTTCACCATCGTGCAGTGCTGACGTTGGCATTGGGAGTTGGCGCCACCACAGCCATCTTCAGCGTGGTGAATGCCACGCTCATTCGATCACTACCCTACAAGAGCAGGGTGAAACGATTGTCTTTCGCGTCAAGTGACGGTTCGACCTGGACGGTGCCGGTTGGAGAACAGGAAGACTCACGCGAAGGCCGCGAAAGTCGCGGAAGACGCGAAGAGAGGAATTGCTTTCTCCGCGCCTCCCCTCAACTATGTTCGCGTCTTTCGCGACTCTCACGGCCTTCGCGTGAGTCTTCCTGTTCCCCAACCGGAGTGTTTCGAAGGGGTGCCTGCCGAAGCGACAAGCAGAACGCGATTAAAATAGAGGTTTGTTGACGGCCTCAGCGAGAAAGTCCGGCTTGAGACTTGTTCTGTAGATGCATCTGCATGAACTTCAGAAACAACTCCCAATCGGAGGGAATCGTGCCGTGTCCGCCCGAGTGCATGACAAAGCCAAGCGTGTGAAAGATCGGTTCCCCTGCGGCGGGCATTTGTCCCGTGCCCAATCCCTGCTTGCCGAAGAGCTGGAAAACAGGCTCCGCTGCAACTGCCGCCAGAAATTCACCTTTGGGATCAGACCAGACATCGGTGTCGCCCGTTTGCAGTAACACGGGACGCGGTGCAATCAATGCCACCAGCATATGCGCGTCTACCGGGAATTCATTGACGCGGTCCGCATACTCTCCATATTTAGCACAGAACTGATACGGGTAGCGCGTCGGCTCGGTCAGATGTTTGATCGTCTCACCGTAATTGCGGCGGCTGATGGCCGCGCCGCCTTCCCCGGAACAGCTGGCAATCACCATTGCGAATCGTGGGTCGCGCGCACCCGTCCACATGACGGTCTTTCCGAGACGCGACACACCCAGAATCGCGACCCGCTTTGCATCCACGCCTTTGTCGGTCTCCAGATAATCCAACGCGCGGCTCAATCCCCACGACCAGGCGCTAATCGCACCCCACTCGCCCGGCCCGGGCTCGGTCTGACCGGGCTTGAGATAAAGCGCCCGCACTCCATGAGGAATGCCACCAAGGAAATCGGGATCAATGTCGCCGTAGTAGACCGTGGCGACGCCGATGCCTTGCGTCAGGAATGGCAAGACCTTCAGGCTGCCAAACCTTGCGTCCTTCGGAGCAGGCACGCGTTTCTTCTCGCGGTTCCAGATTTCACCCGGCTTGACGCCTTCATCGTCGACTACGTTGGAGTTGGCAGTGAAGCTGATATTCAGCAGCACCGGCACAGGCTTGTTCGCATTCGCCGGAAGGTAAAGGAGCAAGTCCATCTTTGGCCCGCCTTTATCGGCCGAGAAGTAGATTGTTACCTGGCGGCGCAATGCTTTGCCGTCGAATGCCGGTGTGCCGTGGTCAAAGACACTGAAGGTCATTCCGGGCGGACGACCGGGACTGCGACCAAACTGGTTCTCCTCGAACAAGCGGAGGATTTCAGGTCGCCGTTTCTGCACCCATGTTCCTGCATCCCGCACTGGCTTACCACTGGCAGGTAACAGCGGATCGGGAAGCGTGTAGGTTCCAACTCTGGCCTCATCATAGTTAACTGGAATGCCTGCGACTTCGGAACGGGGAGCGTTTTGAGGCTGGCTCTGAATCACGCCAGCGAAGAGCAGAATGGCGCAGAGTGGGATGCGAATTCTCAATGGCATAAGTCACCTCCACGATGTGCGAAGATATGCGAAGAGCGATCGTTCAAAAGCGGGCAAGTGCCACGTCCGGATGAGTCCTGAGAGCTGCACCTAAATCCTTTTGCTTCACCTGACCAAGGTTGTGGGCGTACCTGCGATTGAGATGATACTATGCCCCCGCCAGTGATGCTCACCTTTCGCAGGCGCGTCGGACTAACTCCGAGTATCGCTTTGTGACCTTGGCATATTTTGTCGTCCTGACGTGGACGCCTACGGGAGTTCGTCGGTCGAGGAGGTATACGGAGCGAAGCCACGTCAGAAATGTCGTGCGGAGCGTCGCAAGCTGGTGCGGACGGGTCCGTAGGGAAACCGTCCCCGTTTGGCAAACTTCAATCACACGACCTACTGCATCGAACCATATCGCAGGCCAGATGTCGCAGGCCGATCGCCCGGTGACTCCGCGGCGCGTCGGGGAGGCATATTGATCAAGGGCTATATCATCACTACTGGCGCGGTTTTTGGTCTGATTACCGTGGTCCATATCGCTCGGATCATCGCGGAAGGGACGCGTTTGCTGAGGGAGCCATTCTGGGTCCTCCTGACTGTTATCTCAGCGGCCCTTTGTGTCTGGGCAGCCGTGTCGTTCCGCCGCGCACGTTGACATCGCTCGACAACTGATCGCGGATTCCATGAGTCCGAGATAAACCACCTTTGGGAGGTGCAGGATTGATGCGAAGGACTACGCAACATACGAGACGCTCCGTGGTGAACGTCGCTCGGCGATACTCTCTCCCGCTATGCGCTTTGGTACTGGGTATCCTAATCTGTGCCGCCCCTTTCGTGGCTCAGACGACACAGTCGCAAAACCAGACCGTCCAGTATCCGGGACTGCCAAGTGAGACGCCTCAGAAGTTCGAGCCGGTGGCGGGCAGCTTCGACTACGCCCGCCGAGACGTCATGATTCCGATGCGTGACGCCGTCAAGCTGCATACGGTCATCCTTGTGCCGAAGGGCGCCGCGGGTGCACCGATTCTGCTGACGCGGACCCCCTATGACGCGACTGGACTGACGAGTCACGCCGAGAGTGCGCACCTCGGGCCGATCCTCACCGGGTACGACAATGCCACCGATGTCATCGTTGAAGGCGGCTACATCCGCGTGATTCAGGACGTGCGCGGCAAGTTTGGATCGGAGGGCGACTATGTCATGAACCGTCCGCTGAGTGGACCTCAGAATCCAACGCCGGTCGATCATTCCACTGACACCTACGACACCATCGATTGGCTGGTAAAGCACCTGCCGGAGAGCAATGGCAAGGTTGGCATCCTTGGCATTTCGTATGACGGGTTTCTGCCGCTGATGGCGCTGGTCAATCCGCACCCGGCGCTCAAGGTCTCCGTGCCGATGAATCCGATGGTGGATGGCTGGATGGGCGATGACTGGTTTCACAACGGCGCCTTTCGGCAGGAGATGATGCCGTACATTTACGATCAGGTCGCGACGCGCGCGAACCAGGCGACGTGGTGGTCGAGTCATCACGACGACTATGACATGTTCATGCAGGCGGGATCGGCGGGTGAACTGGGGCGACGCCACGGTCTGGAACAGATCGGTTTTTGGCGCAAGCTCCTCGAGCATCCAAATTACGATGCATTCTGGCGGGACCAGGCGGTGGATAAGCTGCTTGCGGCCCGCCCTCTGAGCGTGCCAGTCATGATTGTTCACAGCCTGTGGGATCAGGAAGACATTTACGGTGCGATCGCTGTCTACAACGCGATCGAGCCGAAGGATACGGGCAACGACAAGGTCTTTCTGGTCATCGGTCCGTGGCATCACGGCCAGGAGATTCTCGAAGGAAGCGCGCTCGGCGCGTTGAGATTCAACGGCGACACTGCCCGCCAATTCCGCCGCGAGGTTCTGCGCCCATTTCTGGATCAGTACCTCAAGGATGGTGCGCCGAAGGCAGATATAGCACCGGTAACCGCATTCGAGACCGGGACGAACGCGTGGCGACGTTTGTCTGCGTGGCCTGCGGGCTGCCCTACCGGTTGCACAGTTGCTGCGACACCCTTGTATCTGAGCGCGGGCGTGAAGGTAAGCTTTGACTCCCCCAAGGCCGGCGACCTGGCGTTCGAAGAATACGTTTCCGATCCAGCGAAACCGGTGCCTTACCGCTCCCGGCCTCTGCGCCCCGTGAGCGCCCTTGATTCGACCTGGCGCCAGTGGCTCGTGGATGATCAGCGGGAGGCATCAGGGCGTCCCGATGTGGTCGCGTTCGTCTCCGAAACTCTGACCGCGCCGATGAAGATCAGTGGACAACCGATGGCGAATCTGGTCGCCTCAACGAGTGGCACCGATGCAGACTGGGTGGTCAAGCTCATCGATGTCTATCCTGACGAAGTAGCTGGTCAGCCCGCGATGGGTGGGTATCAGCTGATGGTATCGGCCGACATCTTTCGGGGCCGTTATCGCGAGAGCTTCGAGACGTCGAAGGCGATCACGCCAGACACTCCGCTGAAATACACATTTGCACTGCCCACGGCCAACCACGTATTTCTGCCAGGGCACCGCATCATGGTTCAGGTGCAGTCGAGCTGGTTTCCGCTCTACGATCGCAATCCCCAGACGTTTGTCCCGAACATCTTCTGGGCAAAGCCTGGTGACTATCGAAGGGCCGTGCAGCGGATTTATCACGCACCGGGCCAGGCGAGCTTCATTGAGCTCCCGATCGTCCGAACTCCTTAGAGTGGGTGTTTCTGATGTCTCTCAGACAATGTCATGTTTGCAGATCGGAGTTGCCCCTATGCGTCGCGCCGCGTTAGCACTACTCCTGTTGATATTGTGTGCCGCCTGCGGCTCACCGCCCGGCGAATTCGATCTGGTGCTGACTGGCGGACGAGTCATCGATCCCGAGACGGGACTCGACGCTATTCGTAACGTCGGCATTCGCGGAGACACGATCGTCCGAGTCTCGACCGAACGGCTTGAAGGCGCGCGTACGATCGATGCCAGTGGTCTGGTGGTTGCGCCGGGCTTTATTGATCTGCACCAGCACGGGCAGAGTCAGGACGATTATCGTCTGATGGCGCTGGATGGCATCACCTCCGCGCTGGAACTCGAGGTCGGCGTTCCTGATGTTCGCCGCTTCATCG
>JBDTUW010000330.1:0-5485 GCA_040007555.1 Acidobacteriota bacterium
CAATCTGGACGAACTCATCCTGGAAGTTCCTGAAGGAATCGGCAGACTGACAGCCGAGACCTCGCATCCGAGCTGGCTCCTCGAATGCTGGGTGAAGCGCTATGGCGAGATTGATGCTCGCGCGCTCGCGCTGGCCGCGAACCGAACGCCTCGCTCTGCGTTCCGCTTCAATACCCGAGTGGCGACACAAGAGCGCACACGCGCGTGGTTTGAGGAAAACGGCGTCTCAATTCGCGATTCCGCTCTGGTGCCAAATGCTGCGGTGATCGAGGCGGGGCAGTTGCCGCCGAAGTCAGAGCCAGTGCGCGACGGATGGGTGTATCTCCAGGATGAAACCTCTCAGCTTGTCGCTCGTCTGGCGGTCGATGAGAAGTTCGCCACTCGAGATACGACAAGGCCGGTAAGGGCGCTGGACCTCTGCGCCGCGCCAGGAGGAAAAACGACGCTGCTCGCGTCCCTGCTTCCCGAGAGCGCGACGATAGTAGCTGGAGACCTGCATCATCATCGGTTGCGCACGATGACCTCGCTTGCGCATCGATTGGGTATTGATCACATTTGCCCAATACAGATTGACGCAACCCGGGCGCTTCCTTTCGCGGAAGAAGGCCTCTTTGATCTGGTGCTCCTGGACGCTCCGTGTTCGGGTCTTGGGACACTCCAGCGCCACCCCGAGATCAAATGGCGAGTCACCGCTCAGAAGATAAGCGAGCTTGCCGCGCTGCAAAAACAACTAATCGAGACCGCAGCCGGCCAGGTTCAGCGCGGTGGGATGCTGACGTACTCTGTCTGCTCGACAGAACCCGAGGAAGGAGAGGAAGTCGTTGCCTATCTGAAGAGTCGCCATCCTGAGTTCCGTGATGTCACTGGGGAGAGGTTGCGGGAACTGGGGCACGATCCGGCGGAAATGTTGACATCTTCGCAGGGTGCACGTAGCTTCACTCATCGCAATGGGACCGAGAGTTTCTTTTTTTGTGTGCTGTGGAAGAGAAGATGAAATATTCACCAAAGCCCGGACTCAATGTTCCGGCAATCACAGTCACTGACGCGGACGGCAACGTCATCCCAGACGAGCAACGACGAGTTTTTCGTCATCTCGTGCAGCAAGGCTACGGGGCCGACGTTATCTTCGGAGTCGGGACGACTGGTGAGTGGAATCGGCTATCGAACTCAGAACGACAAAAGGTGATCGAGATCGAGATCGATGAAATACGCCGTATTAATGAGGACCTGAAGGTTCAAGAGCAACCTGCGGTCGAGGCCTGGGTCGGCGTCAACGGCTCGACGAAGGCGGAAGTCCTTGCCAACCTCGACCTGGCGATCCAGCTTCGGGCGGATGCGGCAGTAATCGCGCCACTTGCTATCTCGGATCTGACCGAAACTGAGACCGTGCGGTTCTTTCAGCATGACCTGACTAATTTGATTGAAACGTCTCGGCGAGAGCTGCCGATCCTTCTTTACGACAACGCCGACATTGCCGCTTCGGGGCGCGAGTCTCACATTCGAACGCGAACGGTCAAGGAACTGAGCCGGCTTGAATGGATTGCCGGGATCAAGGTGTCAGCTCCGCGACACGTGCTCGGCAACTACACGAAGGCCGCACTTCATTTTAAGAAGCCTGGGGAGTTTGGCATCTTCATCGGGGATGCGATGCTGATCTTTGAGTTGTTTCGACCGAGTCGAGGTCTCCTCGGTAGATTGCGCGAGGGTTGGCGAGACTATCTTCTTCACGATGCGCTGCCGATCGGCGTGGTATCAGGACCAGGTAACATTCTGCCGCGCGAGTGGCAGAAGTCGTGGCGTGCGTGCTGGGCAGGTGATGAGGAATCGATGAACTTCTGGCAAACCGTGTGTCAGGAGTTCGAAGAAATAAGCGGCTTCGAGGAAGGTGGGCAAACTGTCAAGAAGTCGATCGCCTGTCTGAAGTATGCGCTCGAGGTGGATGGCGTGATCACGAGCAGTGCGGTAGCTCCAGGAACGAAGAGCCTCAGTGAGACGCAGAAGGAGAAATTCAAAACGGATTATCAGAGACTAAAACAACGTATCGCGCAACAGTCCGCTCCAATGTGGTGTACGAGGGCAGTGTGAACTCGCCCGGAATGTGTCCCTTCAAGCGTTCATCATCCGCCTCATGCGTAAAGTGAAGTTGAGTACTGACAGATACTGACGTGCATAGGTACTCTCCGTAATGACGTTTGAGTGGGACGATAGTAAGGCTGCGCCATCTTCGCAAGCACGGAGTGGCTTTTGACGAAGCGCAGCAGGTCTTTGACGATTCGCAGGCGGTAGTGATTGCCGATGACGATCACGCTTTGAGCGAGCCTCGGTTTCATATCATCGGAGCGTCGAGCACCCGGCCGCTGTTGGTTGTATATGCCGAGCGTGACGGCGAAACGATCAGGATCATCTCTGCCCGCGAGGCCGAGCCGTATGAGCGAAGAGTATATTATGGAGGATAGAAAACCGATCAAGCCGAAGAAGCGCTTGAAAGAAGGACAGTTCGAAGTCACCGAAGCCGAATATCGATCGAGCCTGGCGAAGGGGTTGGATGAAGAGACGCTGTTGAAACCGGGACCGCACAAGTTTGTTCGTGGCGGGTTCAAACAGTCGCACCCGGACTACAGTGCTAGAACCGCCAAGGTGAAGATTTCGATCTACCTTGACAAGGATATTCTAAACCACTTCCGCGTCCGCGCTGAGCAAGCGCACGCGGCGGCGTATCAGACGCAGATCAATGACTCCCTGCGTGAAGTTATGGAAAGAGACCGGTTGATTGGATCAGCGGGGTCGGCTGCACAGGCTACGGCTTTGATCCAGGACTCGGGTTTCATCGCCGCCGTCGCCAGGCAGGTGGCAGTAAGTCTAAAACAGCAGTCGAAAGCCAGGCAGCGAACAAAAGCGGAAAGATTGCGGTCCTGACAAAGGAAGGGTTTCAAGCGCGGAGATGCGCGTAGAGAGGAAATCGCCCAGCGAGTTCACCGACTCTCACCTTTACTTCCGCTCGAACGCCTTCATCATCCGGAGCTGTCAGAACTTCAGCAATCAATCCCGAAATCTGCTGCATCTCGTCTTCTCCCATTCCGCGCGTAGTCAAGGCCGGCGTTCCCAGGCGAACGCCACTTGCGACCAGCGGAGGGTTTGCATCAAACGGGATCGTGTTCTTATTGACCGTGATATGCGCTGCTTCGAGCGCCTTCTCGGCCACTTTGCCCGTCACACCTTTCGAGAAAACGTCCACCAGAAAGACGTGATTGTCGGTGCCGCCTGAGACTATCCGAAACCCACTATCCGCAAGACCGCCTGCCAGCGCTTTTGCATTCCTGATCACCTGCTGCTGGTAGGTTTTGAACTCAGGCTGGAGCGCTTCCTTAAAACTCACAGCCTTTGCCGCAATGATGTGCACCAGCGGGCCTCCCTGAACTCCGGGAAAAACTGAGCGGTCCACATCCTTCGCAAACTGCTCCTTGCACATGATCATCCCCGCGCGTGGGCCACGCAGCGTCTTGTGGGTCGTCGTCGTTACATAATCGCAGTGAGGGACTGGCGATGGATGTAACCCAACCGCGACCAGGCCGGCTATGTGAGCAATATCTGCCATGACCACTGCGCCGATTCCATGAGCAATCGCAGCGATTCGTTCGAAATCAATCACTCGTGAATACGCTGAAGCACCGCAGACGATCATCTTCGGGCGATGCTCATCCGCCAGCCGCTCCATGTGATCGTAATCGATGGTTTCGTCCTCCATGCGAACCCCGTACACAACGACCTTGAAGCTCTTGCCGGAGAAATTGAGCGGGTGCCCGTGCGTCAAGTGCCCGCCGTGAGAGAGGTCCATCCCGAGGATGGTGTCACCGTGGTTGAGCGCCGCGAGATAGACAGACATGTTCGCCTGGCTGCCGGAATGCGGCTGCACATTGACATGCTCAGCGCCAAATATCTCCTTCGCCCGTTCGATCGCGAGTCGTTCGACCACATCCACAAACTCGCAACCACCGTAATAACGGCGCCCCGGATACCCCTCGGCGTATTTATTGGTAAAGACCGAGCCCGCCGCCTCCAGAACAGCCTCGGAAACGAAGTTCTCCGAAGCGATCAATTCCAGACCGGCGTGCTGACGATCAGCCTCATGGGCAATGGCCTCCGCTATATCCTGATCAACTTCGTTTAGTGGGCGTGAGAGGTAGCTGAGCATTCAGGATTCCTTGTGCCTTTCAATTTCAGTGATCTTATCGAGACGCTGCTGATGCCGGCCGCCGTCAAAGGCTGTTGTCAGAAACGCTCGGATGATCCCGTCAACGACATCCGGCTCGGTCGTACGAGCGCCAACCGCGACGATATTGGCATCATTATGCCGCCGCGCCAGTCTGGCGGTTTCCTCACTCCACGCGAGTGCGGCTCGGGCGCCGGTAACCTTGTTGGCGGCAATCTGCATGCCAATCCCACTGCCGCAAACGAGAATTCCAGTCTCGGCGTCTCCACGCACGACCGCGCGAGCCACTCTTGCAGCGTAATCGGGATAGTCGACAGACTCCTCCGAGTAGGTTCCAAAGTCCTCGAAAACAAGACCCATTTGGTCAAGTATCCGCTTGATGGCTTCCTTGCCCTCGAATCCGGCGTGATCGCTTGCAATCGCTACCTTTTTCATCAGATGGTCTTCGTTGCTAATCAATGGCGGCTAATCGTTTCCGGGGCCAAATCAAAAACCCAGGATCGGGCAATCGTCGATGTTTTAGTTCCGCAATCCAAAATCCAAAATCCAAAATCTAAAATCGCCTCATCCTACTCCAGCCGTCGAAAGCTTGACAAGGTGTGCATGGCTCGCGTAGCGTCACCCGCCGTGAACCCTGCTCTGCGACCAAGGTTGCGTTCTGCAACATTCATCTCATTTCTCGTCATCACAGTTTCGTTTGTGATCATGTTGGGCGCCTCCTGGCGTCGCTGGCTGAGCCCATTGACCGATAGTGGCCGCGAGATGGACCTGCCGCTCAGATTACTCAACGGCGAACTTCTCTATCGTGACATTCACTACCTTTATGCTCCGTTGTCGCCTTACCTGAATGCGCTTCTTTACCGTTTGTTCGGCATCCATCTTGATGTGCTCCAGGCAAGTGGCATTGCCGGTGCTGGGATCGTCATTTTTCTTGCATTCCGGATCGCCAGACGGTTGCTTGATCCGCTCGATGCGACCGTGGCCGTTGTTTGCGTGCTCGTGTGGCTCGTCTTCAAGCCGTACGGAAACCTTATTTCCCCATATTCCTATGCCGCTTTGCACGCAACCATCTTCGCCCTGGGAAGCCTGCTCTATTGTCTCCGCTTCCATCAATCTTCCCGCATCTCGGACTTGCTCATTGCGGCGACTCTCACCGGCCTTGCGGCCGTCACCAAACTAGAATTCGCGCTTCCTGCGGCCGCCGCGGTCGCGACTGCGGTCCTGATCACGGGATCATTTCGGCCGTCCCTCTTTCTAAAAAGAAGTGCGCTCGCG
>JBDTUW010000331.1:0-5464 GCA_040007555.1 Acidobacteriota bacterium
TCAAACCGTTCACTTATCGAGAAAGACAATTGTTTCACTCCGATCCGTGGTCCCACAGGGCCAGATCTTTGCTCCTCAGAAAACCTTGAGCGAGGGATTTGATTCGGCGGGAATTACCAGCGCCGGCTGTTTTTGTTGCTTCAGTCTCCTTCTCAGGAATCGCTCCCTCACGGCCAAAACCGGCAAGAGAATCCTCGCAAGCTTCATTCTGCGCATCGCCGCGTGCGGATTAATCAGATGAGTCGTCGGCAGGCGATCGCCACTCTCGGCCAAAACACGTCCGACGGGAAGTTCCATCTCATCCTGAAGCTTGATCAGGCGCGCGAGAAGGTCGCCACCCAGCGTCACCAATGGACCAAAGCCGTATCGCGGCTGCGATGTTCCCAGAACATAAAGGTGCTTGTAATCGGCCAGCACCACTCCCGCGTGAAGTTTGGCAACCCCTCCTTCAACCGGGATTAGATCCGGCGGAAGAAATGGAAAGCTGACCTTGAAACCCGTTGCGCAGATGACAAGATCGAACTCGTCCATGGTCCCGTCAGTAAACACCACCCGTTTGCCCTCAAAACCGGCAACATCGGGACGCGCCCGAATACGGCCGTGCTTGAGATAGTGAAGTAGCTCACTGTTGACGGTTGGGTGCGCCTCAAATATTCGATGATCCGGCCGGGGCAATCCGTATTGTTCGTATCTACCGACGATGACACGAAGGATCAGACGCAGGAAAAACCTCTGTACGGGAACCGGCATCCACCACGGGATCATCTCGATAAACGGTACCCCGAAGATCGTCTTTGGCAGAAACCAGTAGCCGCGACGCAGGCTGATCTGACAATAGTCGCTGACACGTGCGGCCTCAGCCGCAATATCGCAGGCCGAGTTCCCTCCTCCGATGACCAGCACGCGTCTGTCCTCGAGTTGTTCGGGTCCGCGATAATCCTTCGAATGAATAAATTCGCCAGTGTACCGACCCGGATAGCTTGGGAAGCGGCGATCCCAATGATGCCCGTTACAAACCACTACGCCCTTGTACACACGCCGCTCACCGCTCGCCAGTTCGAGTTCCCATCCATTCCGCTCGAGCGGTCGAATCATGACAACTTTGGTTTCGAATTCGATCTGCCCACGCAGGTTGAAGTGATCGGCATAGCTTCGCAGATAGGAAAGCATCTGAACCCGGCTCGGAAAGTCGGGGTAGTCATCCGGCATGGGAAAATCTGAGTACTCAGTAGTCTTCTTTGAAGAAATGATATGCGCTGTGGAGTAAACGCCATGAAGCCAGTTGCCGCCGAGATCCAGATCGGCTTCGAGTTGGTCGTAAGGAATCGACCGTTGGCCGAGCGACTTTGCGATCGCGAGTCCTACCGGACCCGCACCAATGATCGCAAATCTGGCGGTTCGTTCTTGCATAAGAATATCATCGTCGAAGGTGGCTCCCAAATGGGAGGCAATCCCACAAGAGTGGCGATTTTTGTCATGAGCGCTACGGTGGCGGAAAGCTCAAATCGGCGCGTGGAAGACTCAGGCGAGATCTCCAAAGACGAACCGATCGAACGCATTTTCGGTTGGTCTTCACTCGCCTTAGTGAGGCCCTGCGATATCGCCAGATCAAGGTCAACTGCCAAGGATCATGACTGACACATTCCGCTCTCGAGGACCATCGAGCTCGAGTAGAAATATGCGCTGCCAGATACCAAGTTGCAGTTCGCCGTCGAGGAGGTTAATGCACTCTGAGGCACGCAGGAAGAGCGCGCGACAGTGAGCGAAGCCATTGCTTCGTTCATCGGGTGTGAGATTGGCTGTGCGAATGGAGAAGTCGTCGTGCCGGTAGTCGATATTGTCGGGAACAAGGCGGTCAAGCAGGTCCTTCATATCACAGAGAAGCAGGGGTTCGTGTTCATTGATGATTATTCCGGTGGTTGTATGACGCGTTTGCACATTGACGAAGCCGGTGCTGATACCCGATTTCCAGACGATCGCCTTGATCTGATCCGTCAGATCGACGAATTGAAGTCTTTCCTCCGTGACGATTCGCAATTGCTCACAACTCGACTTTGCCGTCTTCTCGACATCGAGGGTATCCGCTCCTTGGCTCATGAATCATTCTCCTTTATTTGAGTGAACGAGATGTGGCGGCAACTGGAAACTTGTTCGGCTATGTCCGACGCTTTCCTCATCATCAATGATCACGCGACCCAGCCAGCGATCGAGTGGTTCATTGGATCGCAGCAGCAATCTCGGCTCGCGGACATCGCGCGGCAGATCGAAGACGCCATCGAAGACCCCACTCTGACTGGGTCCAAGTGGTGGCATATCGCTGACTGGTTCGATGGGCCTGGTAACTCGGCCGGATGCATCGACCACCGACGCATCGAGTCCGGGTGGATGGAGTACCGCGCGCGCGGCATCGCTGCGGTAGCGGAGCGAGACGACATAGAAGGCGCCCTTCGCGAGCACTTCGCTTTGCGACGGGAGACGGTCAGTTTGTCTGACCTGGTCGACGGAGAACAGAAAGTGGGGATCGAGCATGAAACCGCGAAGACGATACTCTTCGTGTGGGGCCAGGTCATTGGGTTTGCTTGAGTAGGAAGACCAGCCAACGGCACCGAGGTAAAGGCCTGTCCAGATGAAGAGAAAGACCAGCGAACCCGTCGCAGTGCGAGTCCGCCCGGTGAACGCGGCGGCGATGGCGGCGAGCAGCGCGACGCCGGCTCCAAGAACAAAAAGCACAAAGAATAAGGCCATGCAATTCCCGCGTTAGCAAAGTACTTGGTCTCGTGAAGCACCCAGCTAAAAAAAAGCGACGCCCTCTCGTCAGCGTTCGCGCGCAGAGCGGATGAGGGCTTCCATATGATCGAGATAGCGTTCGAGTGCGTTCCGCCCGTTACTCGTCAGACAATATTCGGTTCTCGGGATCCGGCCATCAAAGGTCTTCGTACAGGAAACATAATCAGCTTCCTCGAGGCGGCGGGCATGGACGCTCAGATTGCCGTCGGTAGTCTTCAGCAGATCCTTGAGTTCGTTAAAGGTCAGAGATTCATTGACGGCCAGGGCGCTGACGATCCCAAGGCGCATCCGCTCGTGAATAAGGTTGTCGAGGTCCGGTGCGCGCTCAGCTGCGCGCAGACCGCGAAGGACGCGCACGCCGGAGCGTCCCCGACCTTCGACCTCTTCCTTTGCCGTTGATTTAGCCACCATACCTCCTTGCGATGATCGCGCCGAAGAAGATGTGAATGCCTCCAAAGCCGACGCCCATCAGTATCTCCGGCCAGGGGCTGGGGAACAGTATCGCGAAGATGCCCAGCGTCATGAAGGAGATGCCCATGAGCGGGACGATCCGAACGGAGAATGCTCCGCCGGTGACGACACCGGCGCCATAGAGCAGCAGCCAGAGACTGGGGAGAGTCTGGTAGAGGCCGGCTCGAGAGAGCGCGACAGTGAGCAGGGCGCCGGCGACGAGCGGCGGCGCGAGGCTCAGGGTGAACTTGCGACCAGGACCGCTCATCAGTTTGGAGTCGGCGCGTCGGGCTTTGCGACGCATGGACCAGACACCGATGCAGATAGCGATCAAAGCTTCTCCGAGCCAGACCACACGCCAGCGATGCGCTCCGACGGAGGAACCTGCGGCGAGGGCAGCGATGCTGGCGGTGATGCCGATGAGGATGCCTCCCCAGCCAGGCACGGCGGTAAAGGCGCCGGCGCGTTCCATTGTCTCGCGGATAAAGCGCAGATTGTCCATCGCCCGATCGTGCAGCGCGGGCGGATGGACCGGCGAAACCACCGTCGAGTCACTCAGTTTGGCAGATGCTCCCTTCATGTGGTGTCCATCCTATACTATCGCTCCTGATGCTGACAAGTACTTTGCGCTACAAAGCCCTCCCCTTCTCGATCTATTAATTGAGTTGACGAGATTCTCCGGGGGGGCGGGCGCTCAGAACTTGTGTCCACGGTTATTGCGTATCCGGACGCGAAAGTCCTCTCCCTTGACCGGGACTGCTTTGCACATTTCGTGCAGCCTTGACCGCAGGCGAACTCCGACACGGTCCGTCAGGCTCTCCTCAAGCGGTGTCTCGGGCTCATCAAGATAGTTGGTTGTAAAGATCGTCACCTTCTTGTCGTTGTAACGCGTATTGATGATCTGCGTCATCGTCTCACGAACCCAATCCGTCGGTTTCGACGCCCCCAGCTCGTCCAGCACCAGCACCTCTGCATCATATATCGGCGAGAGCACTGCCAATTCCGAAGTCTGCGAAATCGGGTTGTAGCTGTCCTGTATCTGCTTCAACAAATCCCTGAAATCACAAAAGAGAGACGACACCGACTTGTGCAATACCAGCGCGCGAATGATCGCCGTCGCCAAATGCGTTTTGCCCACTCCACACGGACCAATCAGAAGCAGCCCAATGTCGAGCGTCGGATACTCGTCCACGAGGTGCTTCGCGTCGCGAAGCGCATACGCCTGCGAGAGAAAATTGACGCTCGTTGGTCCGCCCTGTGGATGATAATTGTCAAACGAACAGGCGTCGTAACGCTTTGGAATGGTTGCCGCCGCAAGTAACTGCGCTCGCCTTTCACTCTGCCGACAGCGGCACGGCCGCGCGCCCTTCCCATCGACCAGCTCCCAACCACTCCCACCGCAAACTGCACACTCCACAATCCGTAATTGACCCGAATCAAAGCTCATGTTTCCTCTTCCCTGGCCGCATTCGCCTGAAATCGGGCGAATTATATGAGACGACATCGACCCTTGCAAGGATCACCTTCGAGATGACCCGCGAGCGCCCTTCCCTCATCCAGTAACGGCGCCACGGAAGCACTCGCGTCTCCAGTCAAGCCTTGCGTGCCCAATCCAGCGTCGCCCAACGGCGAGTAATCGCCCGCCGGATCGCAGGGTTTACTGAGATAGCTCTCTGGGATAGAATCACCTTCGCGCGATTCACGACACCTCGTCAGATGAAGTACACACGTTTTCGGCACGAATAGCGGTTCTCCATCGAGCTGGTGATATATGAGTAGACGCCCTCTCCTTGTTGCGGTTCTAATCCTTATCGCTTTCCCTGGCGCTCTGGTCGCGCAGGAAAAGAAGCCTTCTTCCAATGGTGCCCTGACGTCGGTCGCCAGTTCCACCGCAAAGAAGGGTTTGTCCGAGACGATATTCCAGTGAATACCATCATCACTCAGGGCAACATTCAACGACATGCCCGCCCGCTTGGTCACGTCCACCTGCCGGAAGATCATCACCCAGCCATCGGGCGTCTGCTCGACCATCCGCTGACGTTGCCATCCCGATCTGACCTGAACCGATGCCCGTCTTATCGTAACCCGTGTAGTACATCCGGTAGCTGCCATCTTCCAGCCTGACGATGCGCGGCGCGGACAGGCGCAGTTCGTCCCAGCTTCCCTCACTGCCGGGGTTGAGAATCGGCGCGGGATCTGGTGCCCAGGCACCCGTCGGCGCGGGAGC
>JBDTUW010000332.1:0-5463 GCA_040007555.1 Acidobacteriota bacterium
CCTGAATCGTTGTCGATTTCGTGTTTGAGCCAGCGGACTTCGCTTCCTGTGCGCTGCAACTCGAACCACACAACCACTGCGGGATCGGCGGGATTGACGTCGCCAGTCGGTCCGTGCGCCCAGAACCGCTTCCCGGTGACGATATCCTCCAAACCGTCGCCATTGATGTCCGCCAGCTCGAGCGAATGCGATTGCGAAAAGCTGTTGTCGATCAGGTGAGTGACAAACCTGCCGTCCGGCTGTTGCTGGTGCCACCAGACGCCGATCCTATGCGCGGCGCTGGTGATGACGTCGCTGTGACCATCACCATTCACATCATAAACCTGCATCTGAGCGCACTCATCGCCGAAATTGACCGGGACGAACTTCCAATCAGGCTGGCGCGGGTCGACTGGCGCTTCCCAGTAGCCGGTGCGAACAATAACATCGTTGCGCCCGTCGCCGTTGATGTCGCCAACACCAAGGCCGTGCGAGTAGCGAAAGACTCCGCTCTCATTGGCCTGCTCTTTCGTGAATTTCTGGCTGATGGTATGAGCAGCAAATTCGGCGTAAGGATCTTTATTCTGTTCGTACCATGCCATCTGCGAATCATCGAACGAGAAGATCAATACTGGCTTCTTGCCTGCGCCGGATATCATTGCGAGCGTCGGGCTTTCGTTGCACGCGTTGCGGAAGAGCCTGTGCTCGATCCAGGGCTGGTTCTTGCCTTTCGGGTTTTCATGCCAGACGACCGCATCAGTGGCGGGAAGGCCGATACGGATCTGATCTATCCATCCGTCGTTGTTGATGTCGGAGGCAAAGTTGACGAAGCTGTTGCTGTAGGCTTTCGCCGCATCGAATTGTTTGACGGGTTGAATTTCATGCGGAGTCCATTCTGGCGCTTCGTACCAGAGGTTGCCCGCGATCACGTCTGTCTTGCCGTCACGATTAACATCACCTACGGCGACGCCTTCCGAGCGGAATTCACGATCGAGCACGGTCTTCTTGAAGCGAACTTCTCTTCGCTGCCCTTGCGAGCTCACGCTTGGATACAGCCGAGGGCCTTGCGTTAATCCTGTCAATGCACACGCGAGTACGAGAAAGGAGTAAGCGTAGTACCGGGGCACCTTGCCTCGCTGATACAGGGTCCAGATTTCTTGCGCACCTCTCATGTTCAGCGCTCCTGGGAAGAATGGTCGGAATGGAAAGGAACTCCTTGGCGAAGCGTTTCGAATTTGCCTCACCGCAAAAGCGCGACCCGTGGTCAAAATGACCTCGCGAGCAGAAAAGTCTGGACTACGAGTCGACTTCTTTCAACTCATCCTAAAGCATCTGGCGAGAGTGAAGGGGGAGTTTGGAGGAGATCGGACATTTTCAGCGGCGTCGGGGCGGGGCTTGTCCCCGCCCGTTTTCCGAGGGCGCTCGCGGGATAGGGATCGTCCCTGCCCGTCTTCTGACACCGCTGCCCGGGCGGGGACAGACAGCCCCGCCCCTACGGTTCCACCGCGATAGTATGGCCACTCTCCTTCGCACACGTGGAGCGATCGAGTAGCGGCCCAATGGAACTCCCATTCGAACCTCCACGAATCGCGACGACGACCTGTGTAGCCCCTCTCTAGGGCGCCACGGCCGCGATCATTCCCGGACTACGGTAAGTGCTCGGAACGATCCGGTAGCGATACACCATTGCATGGTCGCCTACCAGGTAACCGTTCTGAGCGTTAACAAAGGTCACCGCCCGAATCCATGCTGGAGCGCCGAATGGCCGTGTCGTAAAGTTTCGCCCACCGTTGACGGAATAGGCTATTTGGTCGCCGCGCTCTGCCGCGCCGACAATCAGCTTACCTTCACCCGAACCGTAGAAGCTGGGCCAGAGACGTTGCTTCACTGAGCGGGTCCAGGTTGCGCCTCCGTCAGCCGTCCGGTGAACCTCCTCACCCTTTTCAAGCACTGCGATCCCTTCCTTCTCCGACCAAAAGTGAAGGGAGGATATCTGACGCTTTGATTCGGGGATCACCGACATTGCCCAGGTCTGGCCGCCATCGGTTGTTTTTCCAAACACGGCGACGTACTTCGCCATACCGGTCGTCCCCGCCCCACCCGCAAATCCGACGGTCGGTGACAGAAACTGAGCGGTCTCCATCATGCAATCGAGCTTGCGAGGCAGTCCGTCGATTGTCGTCTCCACACTGCAGCGGCTGACAGCTTTCCAGCTCTTTCCTCCGTCCTCGCTTCGTCGCAGTGTCGATTGGGACGTGGAGTCTGGATTCTCCAGCTCAAGACCGACTCTCGGCGAGAGGAACCAGACACCATTCGTGGTGCCGCTGACATTGCTTAGTTCGACCCAGGTGCTTCCGTCTGTTGTGCCGAGGATCTTGCCACTGGATGTCCTTGCCCAGCCATGCTTCGAGTCAAGGAAAAAGACCTTGATCAAAGGAGGATCTGTTGCCTCGGGATCGCCGCCAAGCTGCACCTGCCACGTCTTCCCTCCATCGCTGGTGTGCAGAATCGTCGATTTCTCTCCCACGACCCAGCAGGTTTCCGGTCCGGTGCAGGCGATGTCTTTCAATCCGATGTCCTTGTTAAAGAACACCCGCTCCCAGATTGCCTTGGTCGTGGATTGGCTTCCTGCGGGGCGCGCTGTTGCTGGTGGATTCTGCGCAGTGGAGCGCCCTGAACCGGGCGGCTTCTGAGCTGTGTCAGCCCAGGCGAACAATGGAATGAGCATCCAAACACTCGCAATATTCATAGGGCCTCCTATTGTTGGCGTTGGATCGCATCTTACTCCTTTCGTGCTGACAGCAGAATGCGAAAACAACGACTTCGTAAGGCCGCCGGGAAGGCGGGCGAGGCGGGTCGAATCGGGCAGAGGCAAATTACAGCAGAGATGCTACACGGCGCGACAGCGTTTGTAGTGCGACGCCTTGTCGTGCTTTGTTTTCGCCGAAGAGAGAATGTCGGTTTGCCGTGGCGCTCGAGTCTCGAAAACATAGCGACGACAGGTCGTCGCACTCCAAACGCTATCGCGTCTCCTGCGAGGGGCTTCTCTACCGATCCCCTAGCAGACTTTCGATCTTGCGCTCAATCTCCTCGATGTTCTTGCCGCCAACGTGCGACATCGTGACGTTGCCTGCCCTGTCAATCACAAAGGTGTGAGGGATTGGTGAAACGCCAAAGTCCATTTGCGTTCGACTGCGTGAATCGATCGCGACTGGCCATGGAAGCTTATCCTTCGCCAGGAATGCACGAACATCCTGCGAAGTCTGACTTGAGTGATTCGTTACTCCAATGATAACCAGCCCGCGCGGGCCGTACTTCTCCTGCCATTGCTTCATCGTTGGAAACTGAGCGATGCAGGGCACGCACCAGGTCGCCCAGAAGTCGAGCAGCACCACCTTGCCCTTCAATTTATCCATCGTCAGCGGTTCACTTCCGATCCACTCTTCAGCCTGGACGCGCGGCGTTGGTTTGCCAATCAATGTCGCCGCATCGATCTGGTAGGTTTCCACTTCCTCTGCCAGCGCGGCGTCCCAGGGAGCCCGCTGAAGGTCAAGCTCGATCAGTTGGTTCTCTTTGCCACCGGCAAGAATCTCCTTCTTGCTGCGGGCGGAGAACGATCCGAACCCAAACGTCTGCACATCCTTGACGATCGTCGCTCCGCGCCACCCCTTGGCTGTGTGCTGGTAGAGCCGGACATCGCCCCCGAGGCTGCTCTTTCGCTCGCCGTGAACAAGGATCTCTCCCTTTCCATCACCGTCTAAATCAGTAATCAGAATTCGCCGGATCCGAACCTGGTCGGGTACATCCTCTATCAACTCATAATTCCACTTGCCATCAACCCGGGTCATGACGGCAAGCCGACCGCGAGCGACTTTGCCATAGTCTGAATGCCAGCCGTCGCCAACGATGACTTCAAGTTGCCGATCACCCTCAACGTCACCGACGGCGATACTCGAGACTCCGCGAAAAACAGGGAGATCGAGTCTCGTCGTTCCATCCAGGATGAAGGCATCGCCAATCGCGGTCTGGCCTTCACCGTAGGGCCGGCCGACTACGGTCATCTTCTTACCGTTTCTCAGGACGTCTCCTGCAGTGATATTCATCCCCATCCGTACTCTTGGGAGTTCCTCGATCTTCCACGCGGTCCCGGTGCGACGCGCAACTCGAAGGTCGACCTGATACTTCTCTGCAAAGAACGCAAAGAGTAACTCGGGTTTCTTATCGCCATCAAGATCTATGCTTTCGAGTGAGGTGAATTCGGGACGTTCTGTCACCTGCCGGAAGATCTCTGTCGGTGTCCACCCATCCTTTGACAGTGGGCGATAGATGCGGAGCTGAACGTCGGTCTGCGGACCCGCCTTGGGGTTATATCCACGCAGACCCTCGCCGATGATCAATTCCGCTTTCCGGTCTCCGTCGAGATCGGCGGCGATCATGAACGTGGGAAAGTCCTGGAGTTTGGTGCTGGTCAACTCCTTCCAGGTGCCTCCCACGTAGCTCGAGATACGGATGACTTTCGACTCGCTGTCCCAGGAGATGAGCTCGGATTTTCCATCCCCATCAATGTCCCCACTTTGTACGCGGTACAGCGCCAGCGGTTTGCGCTCCGGTCTTGGCTGTGCTTGCGCCGGCTGAGTCTGTGTCGTTGGAGTCTGTTGCCAGCCGGTGAGTATCCCGGCCAGCGCGAGCAGTGCTGTCTGCTGATAGATGTTCATTATCGGTATCTATCCCTTACTAAAAGTTGACGCGTGCCGACACCTGAATACTGCGCGAACCCGCAAAGGTGATGACGCCAAACTGAGTGCTGCTTGTGACCAGCGAGGGGAAGCTGAAGTTCGGATGGTTGAACGCATTAAAGAGCTCTGCTCTCAGCTCAAGATTGACCGACTCACGAATCTGCGTTCGCTTTGTGAAAGCGATATCTGCGTTCCAGATAAGCGGTGTGCGAAATGCACCCGTAGCGAGTGTGCCGAGCTTACCCGCTGTCGGACTCTGCAACTTTGTCAGATCGACCTGCGAAGTTAGCAGCTTACCGGCTGAGTCCAGCGTGATCTTCATAAACGGCGCTTTGGGATCGACGAACATCACACCGTATGGTGTCCTGAATATTCCCAAATACTGCTGCACTTGGTCTACCGACAGATCAGGCGATAGCGTCACCGAATTGGTCGTTCGCTGATTGAAGGTCTGTAACTGTGAGAGGATGCTGACGGGCCCTACCGAACTGATCCGAACGATGGTTGAGGCGTTCCAACCGCCGATGATCCGGCTGACATAACCCGGCGCGTTTGAGAGGAATGCCTGCCCGCGGCCGAATGGCAGCTCATATATCGCATTGAGGTTGAAAACGTGAGTCACGTCGTAGCTGGCGCGTCGCTTGTCCTGCTTGATATTGCGAATCGTGGTCACCGCTGAGATCTCGTTGGCGCTACCTTCAAAGTCGGTGAGGACGCGCGTCTGGATGCCAATGATTTCAAGCTCGCC
>JBDTUW010000333.1:0-5460 GCA_040007555.1 Acidobacteriota bacterium
CAGATGTTCTCTGGTGTGCAAGCCGAAGGGAATCACGTCGGTGATTACCGGTTTGCCGTAAGTCAGCGTGCGGGTCTTGTCCATCGCCACCACCGCCACTCGGCCAATCGCTTCGATGTACTTTCCCCCTTTTATCAGTGCGCCGCGAGACGACGCATTGCCGATCGCCGAATAGATTGAAACGGGAGTCGAGATCACCAGCGCGCACGGGCAGGCGATGACCAGCAACGTCAGGGCTTCACGAAACCATTTGTCGAAAGGCTGCCCATAAAACAACATCGGGATCAGTACCAGCAAAGCCGCGATGACGATCATGCCGGGCGTGTAATAAGCCGAGAACTTCTCGATGAACTTCTGCGTGTCGGCTTTGTTCTTTGTCGCCAGGAAAGTGATATTGACGATCTTGGCCAACGTCGAATCCTGTGCCGCGCGGGTAACGCGCACCTCCAGGTAGCCCTGCTTGTTGAGCGTCCCGGCAAACACCTGGTCGCCTGGATGCTTGTCTTTCGGCAGTGGCTCGCCGGTGATCGTGGATTCGTCAACCGACGAAGAGCCGGAGCTGATTTCGCCGTCCATCGCAATCTGATCGGAGGGCTTGACTATCAGCACATCGCCGACGGCAATCTCCGCCACTAGCACTTCGCCCTTGTCCTTTACGTCTGCAGTTTTGGGCGCGCGCTCAACCAGGCCCTGCAATGCCGATTTGCTCGTCTCAATGCCGAAGTCTTCGAGCCGTTCGCCGAGCGTGAACAGTACGATCACGACGGCCGCCTCTTCGAACTGACCGAGGTAGAACGCGCCGCAGACGGCGATGACCATGAGCAGGTTGATGCTTTTGAAGTTGAGTTTGGTCAGCGCCTGAAAGCCCTTGAGCAGCGTGCGATACCCGATCGCGATGATGATGGCTGCGAAGAACGGCGCGCCAATCAGCGGTGGCAGATGCCATCCAGCGAGCGACAGAAATTCAAAGATCGCGACGACGCCGATGCTCAGCAGCAGCCAGCGGAATTTCGAATCACTCCGCAGACTTGTTGTTGTCGGGGGTTCATCGCGGTGTCTACGATCTGCCATTACGAACTCCGCGAGCGCCCATCACAAATGTGTCTCGCCTTCCGCACACTCTTGCGCTTCAACCTGCACAGTCACGTGCGCGATCTTGAAATCTGAGGTGACGCGCTGATGGACAGCGGCGAGGACCTCGTCATGTCGGTCAACGTGCCATTGCGTTTGATCTTCACAGAGCCAACGTCATATTGCCGTGACCCTGGCCATGCGCATCGTTGGCGTCAGCCTTCATCTCACGCCCGTCCAGCCACACCGGCGCCAGCGAGCCATCATTGACCGCGAACATTGAAACAAAGCCGTGTTCAGCCTTGACGCCGTCACGATGCGGCACGAAAGGCTTGTCCCAAGTCTTGCCGCCATCGAACGACCGCGAATTGGTGACATCGTAATTAGAAGTCCCCGGCCCGCTCTTGACACAGTTTCGCCCGATGGCCGCGTTCATCTAAGTTGGATCGAGCGTGTGGGCGAAGGACGGTTTTCGTCTGACCACTGCGCCCTCACAACTCCAGCTTTCGTAATCGCAGCGCATTGCTGATGACCGATACCGAACTGAAAGTCATCGCCGCACTCGCGATCATCGGGCTGAGCAACAAACCAAAGACGGGATACAACACGCCTGCTGCCAATGGCACGCCAAGGACGTTGTAGACGAACGCAAAGAAGAGATTCTGGCGAATGTTTCGCATCGTGCCGCGACTCAAACGCCGGGCGCGCACGATGCCGCGAAGGTCGCCTTTGACGAGCGTCAGCCCCGCGCTCTCGATCGCTACGTCGGTGCCTGTTCCCATCGCTATTCCGACCTGCGCTTGCGCAAGCGCCGGTGCATCATTGACCCCATCGCCCGCCATCGCCACGACACGGCCTTCGGATTGAAGGCGTTTGATCGCCTCGCTCTTCTGCTCGGGGAGAACTTCGGCGATGACCTCATCGATGCCCAGCTCGCGCGCGACGGCTTCAGCGGTGACGCGGCTGTCGCCGGTCAGCATAACAATCCGCATGCCCTCCTCGTGTAACAGCCGGATTGCCTCGGCGCTTGACTCTTTGATCGGATCGGCCACTCCAATCAAACCTGCGAGTTGATTATTGATCGCCACGAACATCACCGTCTGGCCATCACGACGAAGCTCTTCGGCGCGCGATTGCATAGCGGCAGAATCAACTTTCAGATCATCAAGCAGCTTTTGATTGCCGAGCGCGAGTGATTGGCCATCCACCGTTCCAATCACGCCTTTGCCGGTGACCGAACGAAAGTCTTTGGCTTCGACAAGCACGAGGAGTTTGGCTTGCGCGCCCGCGACAATTGCTGCTGCGAGTGGGTGTTCGCTGCCGCGCTCCAAACTCGCGGCCAACCGCAAAAGCTCCGATTCGTCTTGTCCGTCGCTCGCGACGATTGAAGTCAATCGCGGCTTGCCTTCAGTAAGCGTGCCGGTCTTATCCACCACCAGCGTTTCGACTTTTTCCATGACTTCGAGCGCTTCGGCGTTTTTGATCAGTACGCCGACGGTCGCGCCGCGTCCCGTGCCGACCATAATGCTCATCGGCGTCGCCAGGCCGAGCGCGCACGGGCAGGCGATGATCAACACCGCGACCGCGTTGACCAGCGCGTAAGCCAAGCGCGGCTCCGCGCCAAAGATTGCCCACACAATGAAGGTTACAACCGCAAGCACCACGACCAGCGGAACGAACCACGACGACACGGCGTCAGCGAGCCGTTGTATCGGCGCACGGCTGCGTTGCGCTTCGCCGACCATCCGCACTATCTGCGCCAGCAGTGTGTCGCTGCCGACACGTTCGGCTTTCATCACAAAGCCGCCCGTGCCATTGACCGTACCACCGGTGACTTTGCTGGTTGCTGTCTTTTCCACCGGAATCGGCTCGCCCGTGACCATTGATTCATCAACCGAGCTGTTGCCTTCGATGACTACGCCATCCACCGGCACTTTTTCGCCCGGACGCACGCGCAGTTGATCACCAAGCTGCACCTGATCGAGCGGGATGTCTTCTTCGCGGGCTTCGGCGCGCCCATAGTTGCGGATGACGCGCGCAGTCTTCGGCGCGAGGCCAAGCAGCATTTTGATTGCGCTACTGGTCTGGCTGCGTGCACGTAACTCAAGCACCTGACCGAGCAGCACCAGTGTTGTGATGACTGCCGCGGCCTCAAAGTAGACAGCGACGGTGCCGCCGTGACCGCGAAACGAAGCCGGAAAGATGTCAGGCAGCAGAACAGCGATGACGCTATAGAGGTAAGCCGCGCCCGTACCAATCGCAATCAGCGTGAACATGTTCGGGCTGCGATTGACGATGGACGCCCAACCGCGTTGAAAGAAAGGCCAGCCGCCCCACAGCACGACCGGCGTCGCCAGAGCAAATTGAATCAACGTGATGAAGTGGTGTCCGATGGCCTGTTGCACCGGCTGTCCCGGAATCATCTCCGACATTGCCAGCAGAAACACTGGCAGCGTCAGCGCCAGACTGATCCAGAACCGCCGCGACATATCCTTCAGTTCAGGATTCTCCGCTTCCTGCAAAGTGACGATGCGCGGCTCCAGCGCCATCCCGCAGATCGGACAAGCGCCTGGCTGATCGCGCACAATCTCAGGGTGCATCGGGCAGGTGTACTCAGTCTTCGTCGCCGGAACAACCGGAGTCACTGGTTCCAGCGCCATCCCGCATTTCGGGCACGCGCCCGGCCCCGTCTGCCGCACTTCCGGGTCCATCGGGCAGGTGTACTCAATTTGAGTTGAAGCCGTGGCCGCAGGCTTCGCCGGTTTCGGATTCAGGATTGAATCAGGATCGGCCTTGAATTTGCGCAGGCAATGCGTGCTGCAAAAGTAATACATCGTGCCTGCGTATTCGTGCTGACCTGCGGCGGTCACCGGATCAACGGTCATTCCGCAGACGGGGTCAATGATTGTGTTTTCGGCCATGGAGCACTCCTTGCTCTGCTTTCGCTAACGAGGGATTACAACCGCCGAGCGCGAAAACGGAAGGCTCTTCTTTCCGTCTCGACGGACACTTCCTTGAATCACCGTGCCGACGGGTTTCGCGAGCGGCAAGCATTCGTGCCAGCGCATCGCACCGAACCGATTCTCTGTCAGAAGATCATCGCTGAAGACAGTCGGACAAAGCTCCACTGATAGGCGCGCGTGAACGATCCGGGTGGTCCATCTTTATTATCCAGCCGACCATCTCAAATGGGCCGTTTCTGCTCTTCATCCCGAACAAGAATGGAATCGCATAACCGAGAATGGCGGCGATGATCACGAAGCCCCAATCTTCATCGGTGATGCAGAAACGAAGCACCGGCAGGTAGATTTGCTATCTGACAGGTCTCAGTTGCATAGCCGCGCCTCAGTTTCCAAAGCCTGTATCGAGATTCACCGCATTACCCTGCGAGATCGAGTAGACGAGCGCCACGATCCCGCCAATTTTCACGTTCGTAAAGCAAATAACCCTCTGAAATTTTCACGAGAACATCAAGGCTCCTTCAACTTTCAGAAATTGCCTTGTGTTGAAGAAATATCTCTTGGTTCTGATCTTCTCTGCGAAAGTGTCGCTAAAGGTGTCGTAAAAGCACAAAAGGCTTCCAGATGGAAGCCTTAAGTTAGTGATTCTAAAAATCGGGGCGAGAGGATTCGAACCTCCGACCTCTCGGTCCCAAACCTAGTTCCATTGCCTTATCCCTCCTATCTTGACCTTGCTTAACTCTTCATATCAACCAATCTAGTGCTCTTCTCTTGCTTCTTCACATTCTCTTGAAATATTCTACCCTTCACTCATTGGTGGGAATGCAATGTGGGAGAAGCGGAAATGAAAGTCACGAGGGGATCCGTCAGAAAGCGGAAGATCGAAGGCAACTGGCGCTATGTTGCTCGAATAACCTACCGGGATTCAGAGGGCAGGAGACACGATCGAATGCGCGTAGCCAGGACTCGCTACGAGGCGGACGCTCTGCTTGACGGACTGCGAGCCGAGTTTCGCGCTACCGGCAGAGTAGAGATCGACAAGCGCTCAGCCACGTTTGAAGCAGTATCTCGAATCTACGAGCAACTGAAAGTACATCCCGCGGAGTTTCACCAAGGACGAAAGGTGTCCGGGCTGAAGAGTCACTATCAGATTCACCTTTACCTCGAAGCGCTGCGAGACTTCTTCGGTACGAAGCGCATTCGCGAGATTCGTCATTCTGATTTGCTTGCCTATCGACGAAAGCGACTGAAGACGAGGACACGAGGAGACGGCGAACGGGCGATAACAAGCGTCAACCGCGAACTGGAGGCGATGCGGTCCCTGCTGCGTTGGGGTGTTCGTGAGGGATACCTTGAGAAGAACCCCTTCAACGAAGGGGAGCCTTTGATCGAGAAGCGACATGAGGAACGGCGTCAGCGCACCATGACC
>JBDTUW010000334.1:0-5456 GCA_040007555.1 Acidobacteriota bacterium
GAGGTCTGGCTCCTCATGCGTACCGTTGCACCCGCCGGCAAACACAAAACTCTCAAGGCGTTCTGCAAAGAGTATCTCGGTGATGACAAGGCAGAGGCGGCAGTGAAGACAGCCAATAGTCAGCTCAATCCTGATGCACTCACGGCGACGGACCAGATCACAATTCCCACCAGCTGGCGGGCAGCGAAGGTTGCATCGCCAAAACCCACAGTTGCGGATTTTGTGTCAGCCATTCGCGGCGGTGAGACCGTGACCGCAATCGATGCCAGCAACAAGCCCGTCACACGCATTGATGACGCCAGGCGCGCAGCCTCGCTCGGCGCGTGGCTTGAGAAACAGCAGTTCGATCCAAGAGGTAGAACCGCGGCGCAGTTGAGCGCTCTTTACGCCGGATCCAGTTTTGCAGCGCAAGCGGCAAAGACTTACATCAGCTTTCTTTCGCGCGATTATCCCAACATCGTGGACCCCATCTTTCCCGAGGATCCCCGGTATTCCAAGCACATCATCAAGAGGCCATGATTGGCCCTGAAGGAATGGACTGGTGAAGCAACGCTCTTCATCTCTGCGGACGCAGCGAAGTCCGCGAAACGCGCAGGGCAAAGCCGGTATCCCGATCGGACGGTCGGGTGACCGCTTCGAGCGCGAGGCGGATCGCGCCGCTGAAGCCGTCGCCAGCGGACGCGCGCCCGCCTTTGCCTTCTCGCGCGTTCCAGTCCATCGCACCCAACGAGACGACAAAGGCGCCACCAAAACCGACGACGAAAAGTACCTGGATGCGGCAAAGAGAGTCGGTGCTGCCTTTCTCGAAACACCGCCGGGTAAGGAGATCGTCAGCAAGGCAGAGAAACTCGGTGACGAATTCATCTCGACCCTTCACGGCAAGGTAATTACCGGCGCGGCAATCACGGGAGCGGTTGCGGCTCTCGCTGCGACTCACAAGGAACTGCCAATCGGGATACCCGAGATCCCGCTCGATCAAATCAAGCAGGGGCTGACGATGAAGATCACCTACGAAGGTCCCGTGGATAAGCCGACCAAAGTGATGGCTACTTTCAGCATTAAGCTTGGTCCGGAACCGACTCCCGCGAAGAAGCCAGCACTCACCGATACTGAGAAGTTTCGCGCTGAAACGGCGCGAATGCAAAAGGAGATGTTCGACTTCAAACAGGGGCTCAAGACAGCCGAACAGCGAGCAGCCGAGGATCGGGCGATCCACGCAATCGTGGCGTCGAAGATGCGCCTTCCCCTTGCTCCGCGACCTTCGCCCCCGTCATCCGGAATAACCGGCGTGCAGATGGGTACGGCGCCTACATCCAGCACGCGGGCTCCCGGAAGCACGTCGTCAGGTGCGCCAACGCCGCCAGAGATGAAACTCACGGGCGAATCGGATACTCAGTCTGACCTGCCCGAGAAGGAAGAAGAGTCTCCATTAAGACGGAAGGCCTCTGGCGAGAGCGACCTCTCGACAGCTCCCCCAGTCGTCGATGCGGTTCTTGGTTCACACGGCACACCGCTGGATGACTCGACCAGAAACTTCATGGAATCGAGGTTCGGCTTCGACTTCAGCAAAGTGCGCGTCCACACCGGGACGATGGCAGCGGATTCTGCGCGCTCGATCAACGCGATCGCCTACACCTTTGGCCACGATGTCGTTTTCGCAGGTGGCGCCTTTTCACCGAATACATTCGAAGGCAAACGGCTGCTTGCTCACGAGCTGGCGCACATCGTCCAGCAGGAGAACGTTCCCGAAGTTAGTGATTCCGCATCGGTAGGTGTCCGTCAGCTCCAACGCAAGAAGGATTCTGGAACTGAACCCGATCCCCTCGCGAAGGCACTCAAAGGTGACGATGACGATGTCCGCGATCTGACGAAGCACGCGACGTGGAAGGCAATCGAGCTGACGGCGGCGGATGCGGCGAAACTGATCATCGAGCTGCTCAAGGGCGCAACGCTCGATGATGACGAGCAAGCTGGTCTCGAGATTCTGCGGAAAATGATTCCCAAGGACCTTCTCGATCCTACTCTCGAGGCCCTGTCAACGAGTCAGAGACTGGGACAGTTACTCGATGATTATCACGGCAGTGAGTACCGCGACTTGCTCGAGCTGCTGTCGAAACAGGTAAAGAAGGCCAACATCAAGGCCCTGCTCCTCGATGAGTTCATCTCGATGTGGTGGCTCAACGCCGCAGAGGAGCGCGCCGTTGTAGTAATGATTGAACAGAGCCCCGCGGCCGATCGGATCGGCCTGCTGAACGATAAAGGTCGCGTTGACGAGCTGAGAGGCGATATCGCCAATAAGTCCCTCGCACTCCGTTTTGAGGCTGCAGTCGCCGAAACGGGCGAGAAACGCTGGGAAGTTCTTTCGAGCAAGCTCTCCGCGATCTTTACGATCGATGCATCCGCGAGCGTGCTGAGCGGTAAGAGGACGACGAAGGAGGCGGAGGATCTTCTCAAGAAGGCCGCCGCGGACCTCGCGGCTGAGCTGCTCGACTACAAGAAGAGAATCGGCGACGCGCAAAAGAAACCAGATGCTAAGCCAGGTGATGTAGCGGCCGTCAACAAGGAGTTCAAGAAGCGGCTCGATAAGCTAATCGAAGACAAGAAGGCTGAGTTTGGCCTCGAGCTGAGGTACAACGTCGAATTCAACCGACTTCTCGAAGTTGCGTGGGGCAGGACCTGGTTCCAGGACGATCTGAAGGAGATCGATCAGATTCTCCAGAAGATTCCCTACGACATACTGCACCTCAACTTGAGTCTTGGCGCATTTGCCCGCTCATTGCCCGACCCTGAGGAAAGCCGAGTCGCAGGCGTGGCAGAACGCGACAAACATCGAATTCAATTGCGTGGCGATCTGACGTTGAGTACTACTGCGCACGAGATCGGCCATTTCATTCATTACAGCAACGCAGCACTGTTCCAGGACTTTCAGAAGCTCTCCGAGTGGAGTTACTTCGACCGCCCTGGTCTTGCCAAATTGGTGCCAGACAACGACGAACGCGGCAAACTCGAAAAGGCGTTGGATGCTGAGTACGACAAAGGCCAAACAGACAAGAACTACCACGGAGAAGACCACGAGCTGGGCAACTACGTCTATCGCTACGCGCGCTACGGCAGCGCCGGCGATTACGTTCGACATCATAAGAAAGCGACTTTCATCCGAAACTATGCCTCGACCGAACCACAGGACGACTTTGCTGAATCGTTTGCCTACATGTTCACCGACCCGGAGGCGCTGCAGAAACAGTGTCCGGAAAAGTACGAGTTCATGCTGGTCCGAGTCCTGACTGACTACCGTCTGAGCGAGGAAAAGACGAAGGTGCTCGAGCAGTTCAGGGTAGCAAGTCACTTCAGTTCGATGGATGGATGGGACCTCGAAACCGACATTCGCGCCAAGTATCTGACGCCGATGGAGAAGTCTCTCGAGCAAGCGCTCGACAAGCAACGCACCGAACAGGTTGATCTCGCGCAAAAATCCCGGAAGGCTAAACCTAAAGCGATACCACTGGACACGGGGGTGGCGGTACTTGCCCAACCGGTTCTCGAAAGAGCACGTCGGATGGCGGCTGCGGCAAAGCCTGTCGCCGACACCTTCGGCGATATCCGGCACCGGATGGTTCAGATGTCTGTATTTGAGCTTCCCGACTCGGACCAGGACGCCTTCGGCGAGTTCTACAAAGATCTCGGCGACAGGCTACGTGCCGAGCTGATGAGCCTCTTCGATCCGATTGCAGCGAGGATCCTGCTCGGTGAGGACGTGAAGGTGCCTTATCTTCCCGAACTCGCCGCAATCAAGGCTCGGTATGACAAGAGTCTCGATGTCGTGGTGCCTTACCTGCCCCTCATGAAGGAAGCACTGATTGAGCGCAGTCGTCTTATCAATCATCTCTTCGGGATTCTCAAGAAGATCCCCGTGAGTCCGCGACGTGATCGCATTCGCATCAAGATGGCGAAGCTCGTCAATACGGACTTCAAGGCCGACATGGATAAATGGCGCGAGAATGTCTTCACCCTGGTTCGCGACGGAAAGCCATTCGACAAGAAAAAGGCTAAGAGCACCAGCTCCATGCTCGCAACTTACAAGAAGGCATTGACCAAGGTCGCGAAGGAAACGAAGTAGGCGTTTTATGCCTGAAATCTCTCCAAAACTGATAAAGGGCGGGATTGTACTGGTGAGCGCAGATTCCGGCGCGATTCAGCGAATCATTGCACTGCAGTACAACCCGGAAACCCTGACGAGATCGCTGCAGCCTAAGGCGATCAGCGGAGAATCCGCCGATCGGTCGGAGGCGCTGCGACTAAAGGGCCCGCCGGTGGAGACGATCAAGCTCGACGCGGAGATCGATGCTGCAGATCAAATGGAACTTGGCGACACCCAAACGGCTGAGGTCGGGATTCATCCACAGCTTGCCGCGCTCGAGACGATCGTCTATCCGACAAAGGCCCAACTCGACAACAACAACCGTCTCGCCTCAAGCGGCACCCTCGAAATTGCGCCAATGCTGGCCCCGTTGACACTCTTCATCTGGAGTCGCAATCGAATTGTGCCGGTTCGCATCACCGAATTCAGCGTCACCGAAGAAGCGTTTGATCCGAGTCTCAATCCATTGCGCGCGAAGGTGAGTCTGGGAATGCGCGTGCTGAGCGTCGATGACCTGGGATTCGATGCCAAGGGTGGCAACCTGTTTATGGCGTATTTGCAGAACAAGGAGAAGCTCGCCGGGAAACATCGCGCCGGGACGCTCAGCGCGCTTGGTCTGACCGGCCTTCCCTAAGGCCCCCCTCAGAGCCATGGAGTTTGATCATGAATTTTCCACCAAACAGTCGATACCACCTGACGGGAACGTCTTACGTGACCATGCCGGATGGCAGGACGATCGTCTATCTCAAGCGAAGGTTCAGCCCGCCTCCCGAGACGCTGGCGCTGCTTGAGGAACACGTTGTCACCCAGGGCGAACGAATCGACAACATCGCGGTCGAGAGAATTGGTGATCCTGAGCAGTTCTGGCGCATCTGCGATGCAAATGCTGCATTACATCCACGCGACCTGACCCAGGAAGTCGGGCGCCGCATTCGTATCACCCTGCCCGAGGGGATACCTGGAGCATCAGATGCCGACTAACTTTACATTGACGGTCATGGTTGGGCCGGCTGTGCCGATCGCGCTGCCGAAGGCGGCGCTCGACGAATTAAGAAGCGTCGAGATCACGAGCACCGCCGAGCGCGGCAAGCCGAGTGGATTTCGTCTCGAATTCAATATGAGCAAACGCTCCCCGTTGCACACGATCTTCCTCGTTGCGGGAGCCGCGCTCCCACCGATCTTGCGAGTGATTATTGTCGCGACGATCAATGGCACACCTCACGTGCTCATGGATGGTGTCATGACAAAGCAGAGCGTCTCACCGGGCGGAGACGAGAGTCACGATGTTCTGAATATCACCGGAGTCGATCTGACCGCG
>JBDTUW010000335.1:0-5440 GCA_040007555.1 Acidobacteriota bacterium
TCGTTTTCCTCCCGACTATTACGATTTTGGAAAACTCTTTGACCGCGTGCGCCACTTCGTTCGCAATCGCCCGGTTGAGCTTCGATCCCTGCTTGATGGTGGTCTGCAGCTCCTTGTAGATATTGCGCGGCAGCTTGTCCGCCATGATTTTTTGATTGAAAGTGTTCGCACCGAATAGATCTGAAATCTTCTCGTCGCCAAGCGAAGGCACTACGCGAGGCACCCTCTTGCTGACCTCTGCGATTGCCCACAGTCGTCCCTGATTACCAGCCAATGTTGTGCTCATATCCTCTCCCGAATTTGTGTTCACCAGCCCCGAACTAACGCGGCTGGCAGCCAGATTGCCGAAATTGCCTGATGATTGCGTTCCCCGCGCCACCGAACCAGATGCAAAAGAAATGCCCTGAAGTCTTAATCAACAGAAAATCACTGCAAGTCGCTTGCCACGACCGGACGTGCTCACCTAAATGCTGAAAATACAGAGGAACGAGACGTAAGCGAGTGTCTGACTCTTTTAACCGCGGCTTCAAAAATGTCTGTGATGGCACGTCAGGCGACAATTTTGTAGCAGTCAGAAATAATCACCGACTGTTCCACGATGGCTGTGGTGGCTTTGGAGGTCGCCAGTGATTGACGGACGGATCAGAGGCGGAATCGACGGCAATCGATGGCGTAGCGCTTGACCTTATAGCCGAGAATGCGTTCGGTCGTATCGAGCAATCTCGCGGCGCGAGCGCGATTTCCGCGGGTTGTCTTGAGCGCGTCCTGAATTAAGTCCTTCTCAAAAGCTTCCACCGCGTGGTCGAGGCTCATCCGTGTGACAGTGCCCGTTCCTTCCGCTGTCTGCAGGGTTGGCGGAAGGTGGTAACCGTGAATCACATTACCCTCACAGACCAGAGTCGCCCGTTCAATGACATTCTCCAACTCACGCACATTACCCGGCCAATGGTAGCTCATGAGCATATCGATTGCCGGCGTCGAAATCCGCTTAATTCGGCGGCCGTTCTGGCGGCTGTACTTCTCGAGAAAGTGGTCAGCGAGGAGCAGGATATCCGGTCTGCGCTCCCTCAGTGTAGGCATATAGATCGAGAACACGTTGAGGCGATAGTAGAGATCGGATCGGAAGCGGAGGTCCTGAACTGCCTGTTCCAGATTGACGTTCGTGGCCGCGATCAAACGCACATTGACTCGAATGGTCTCGTTCCCCCCGACCCTCTCGAACTCCCGCTCCTGAAGTACTCGCAGAAGTTTTACCTGAAGCGCCGGTGACAGGTCCCCTATCTCGTCGAGGAAAAGGGTTCCACCCTCAGCCAGCTCAAAGCGTCCTCGCTTGCGGGCTACCGCGCCTGTAAACGCACCCTTCTCGTGTCCAAATAACTCAGATTCGATAAGCGACTCGGGTAAGGCGGCACAATTCACCTTGATAAATGGCTTGCTCGCACGCGGACTCGTGTAGTGGATGGCATGAGCCACCAATTCCTTTCCCGTGCCCGACTCTCCTCGAATGAGCGCCGTCGTTCCGGTCGGCGCCACCTGGGCTACCTGTTCATAGACTTCGCGCATCTCCTTGCTGGTTCCGATGATATTGCCGAAATCATATTTCTGCTGGAGTTCACGTTTGAGCAGGGCATTTTCGTCAACAAGTTGCGCTCTCTCCTGCTCGACCATCTGGCCAAGCTTGAGGCTCTGGGCGATCATCGAGGCAATGATGGTCAGCAGCTTAATCTCGTCGTCAAACTGGCGGCTTTGCTTGAACGCGTAGATAAACGACAGGACGCCGATGGTTTTCCGGCGATCCTTGATCGGCACGCAGATAAAGGACTCTTCCTGACCGACTGTACGACGTCGGGTACGATTGAGGAAAAGCGGTTCCTTGCTGACCTGGGGAACAACGATTGGCTTGCCCGTCGAGACCACCCGGCCGGTTATTCCTTCGTCAAGCCGGTAGCGACCGCGTTGCCGCTCGCCTTCGCTCATCCCGTGAGCGTATTGTATGGAGAGATCGCCATTTTCTTCGAGCAGCGCAATCGCGCCACGTCGCATGCCCAGTTCGCCATCGAGAATCTCAAGAACTCGCTCAACCGTGACCCGCAGGTCGAGGGTCGAGCCCAGCGCTTTGCTCACTTCGAGCAGGGCTGATAACCGGCGAATCTGAACCGCCTGTTCATCCATAATTCTGTCCCAATCCTTCTATCCTACCCAGGACGCAGATCACGAAATTGTTGGAGCAATTGTCCAAGATAACATTTTTGTAGCCACAGAGAAACTCCCGATTTTGGATTCCAGGAGGAAGGGCTGCGAAAAAAGAGGACGATTCTGGATATTGGATTGTAGATTAGGGGAACCTCCCGCTGCGCCCGCTGCGACTCTGAGCCGTCGCGTTCAAACCTGGGCGTAGCAAGAATATCTAACGCGGAAGCGCGGTCCCTCAATCCAACACCCAAAATCTAAAATCAGGAGGGCGGTTCTTCTCGAGTTGGAGCGTATGAATGACTGGCAACATCCACCAGTGTCAGTGCCAGCGTCGCGACAACCGGCCCAAGTACGAACCCAAGAAAGCCAAACACACTGAGTCCACCAAGCGTGCTGATAAATACCACCAGCGTATGAAGACGCACACGACTGCGCACCAGGATGGGATAGAGGACATTGTCTATCAGACTCAGGACCGTCGCTCCCCAGATGACCATCAACAGGGCCTTGAGCGTCATTCCCTGCGCCCAGAGGACGATTGCAGCCGGCACCCAGACAAGCGAGATGCCCACCACGGGAACTACCGAGGCGATCGCTCCGGCAGCCCCCCAAAGAGCGGGCGAGTGAAGGCCCAATACCCAAAAAGCCAGGCCCGCGAGAATCCCTTTCAGCAGGCTCATCACCACGACACCGAAGATCGCGGCGCGGATCACCTGCCCGATCAACTCAAAGATTCCCCCTTCCTCAGACAGCTCCACCGGAACGATGCGCTCGAGATGTTCGAGAATCTTTGGGCCATCCCGGAAGAAAAAGAAGAGAGTGAAACCAACCAAAACAACGTTCAGCAGAAAAGCAGAGAGGTTGCTGATTGTCCCCTTCGCAAGCGTCAGAACGATATCCCCAAGATAGGACGTAGCCTGCCCGCCCAGCGCACCGACATCGACATCCCACTCCTGCAAAGCGTCGTTGACTCGTTGGATCACCGGCCCGATACCCGCAGTCCCCGTGACCGTGTTGCCGCTGGCCAGATGTTCGCGCAGCTGCCGGTAGCCGACCGCGGCTTCTCGCGAAATGGCGGTCACAAGCAGGACTATGGGCAGCACCCCGATGAGCAGCGTCACGCCAGTGCTGAAGAGTGCGCTCAGGTTCGTATTTCGAAAGGCAAGCCGGGCTCGATGATGCAGCGGCGCAAAAACGACGGCGAGGATCGTCGCCCACGCGAGCGCTGTCAAAAACGGGCGGGCAATTTGATAACAAAGGTAAGCGAGCAGTATACCAGCGGCAATTAGAAAGACGGTTGTCGCACGACTGCGACGGAGGTACAAATCACGGACCACTCTATTTCTCCTTCGGCTGTTCGCAGTCCTTGTGCCCGCACTTGCACTTCTCCTTTTGGGAGTCGGCTTGCGCTACGCAATAGTGAGCACAGAAATGACGTCCCGACCAGTCAATCCTTGTCCCGTGCGATACCTGGCAGCGACACGCTGGATTCTGGCACTTCTGAACAAACATGACTCCTCCTGTAGGTGCCACAATAGTAACCGGACGGAAACGATGCCGAAATCTTACGGCGGCACTTTCCGAATAACAAATCCGATTGGACCCTCGTCGCCTCTTCCGGCGTCCTGCGCGACTTCACGACTTAGTCGCCACAAAAGAATGGGCAGGTGATCTCTCGACCACCTGCCCATTGCGTCTTAGCGATTAGCTAGAGACTATTTACGGCGTGCTTTTTTGCGTCGCCGTGCAGGTGCGGCCTTCTTCTCAGGCTCGACACTACCAAGCGATGCAGCCGCTGCGCCAGCCGGAGGAGTCGCACCGGCCGGAACGAGGTAAATCCTCGTCTGCGTGCCGTCGGTGGAGACACCGCTCGGACGCACTGTGATGCGGTTCGGGTCGATCATTGTCCCGACCGAACCGTCAGCCAGACGGTCACGAATGTTCTTGCCACGCTGCAGATCGAGATCCTCAGGCTTCTCGGTGTCACCGCGATAAGAATCCACAACCAGGACTGCCTGCGGATCAGCCTGCAACAGTTGCGCCACCTGCTGTAAGACTGCCTTACACGCATTGTCAACGCGAGCCGCGTTCGGCTTGAAGCTGCTGCAACGATCCAGTTCCCGGAACGGTGGCGGCGGCGGTGGCGGTGTGCGCTCAACCGACGAGCGTCCCGAACCGCTGGCCGAGCAGTTGCCCTCTGAAGAGGTGGCAACCACGCGAACCTCGATCGTCGTCCCGTCAGTCACGCCCGTGGTGTCAAGGCGAGCGGTGGTCCCGCTACCCGTGATGGTACCAGCCGATGCTGTCCACGCGTAGCTGGCATTGCCGTAGTTCTGACCGCCCGAAACGCCAGGCGTTGAGAAGTTGATGACTTCGCCGGAGCGGACTGCGCTTCGATCCTGGCTCACCGAGAGGTTCGAATCGAAGCAAACGATTGGCGGCACGCAGTTGGTGACGCGAATGGTCTTGGTATCGAATGCAACGCAACCGCAGCCATCGTCAACCTGGACTGTAACTGTATACTCACCGACCGCAAGGCCGGCAGTGTCAAAAGCCGTGGTAGCACCTTCGCCGACTATCCGGCCCCCGGTGCTCTGCCACGAGTAAAGCAGTGTGTCGCCATCGGGATCAGATGCATTCGCGCGGAGCGCAACACGATCACCCTGGCAGACTGTCTGGGCGGAAGCCCGAAGCACATTTGTGGCAACTGCGGTCACGGCGCCAACTTCAAGCGCCACGGTCGGCGGCTGGTTTGGCAACACCGGATCAATTCGCTCGTTCGTGCGACCAACCGACAGGCCAAAGATAAACCCGGTCGGGCCGTGTCGCTTGTCGAGTTCCGAGAACCAATTCATGTGACGCTGGTAGGCGGCACTGATCGAGAACCATCGTGTCGGGTATATCCTCGCGCCGGCGATCAGATCCACCGGGCTGTTCTTGAGCAGCGTCGGGGTTCGTGATCCGACGTAGTGCGTCGCACTAACCTCGACTATGAACTGCAGGTACTGGCTCACCGGGAAGTCAAATCCCAGACCGCCTCTGAGTTCATCCGGAATATCAAGAGCGCGATCGCTTCGGCCAAATCCCTGAATAACTCCGCACCCGGCGCAGAGAGGACCCAGGTTCATGTCCTCTGCTCGCGGATCCATTTTCTTGATGTAGCCGACGTTCGTGCTCAGATTGATATATTTGTGTAGACGGCCATCGAGAGCGAATGCGATGTAGTCGACCGGCTTCCAATGCAGGC
>JBDTUW010000336.1:0-5439 GCA_040007555.1 Acidobacteriota bacterium
CCCTCCCCAGAATTTGTCCCGTGGCTCTTGACAGCCCTATGTAGGCATTTATGAGTATAGGGCGCTATATGTATCGTCTCCGATAGTGGGGAGTAAACAATGGGAAGAAGGTATCTCTCATACACGATGGCGTTGATCCTGCAGGCACTCGACAATGGGTACCGCTACGGTTTCGATGTCATGACCGTGACTGGGCTCTCGAGCGGTACCGTCTACCCCGCGCTCCGTCGCCTCGAAGATGCAGACTTCGTCGTCTCGCGCTGGGAAAAACAGCAACTCGCCCAAAAGGAGCAGCGCCCCGTGAGGAAGTATTACGAAGTCACCAAAGCCGGGCGCGAAATGCTCACCGATGCGCGAGCGCGGTTTCGCCTCCTCGAACAACTCACCCAACAACCCGGCTATCTCAAACCAATCGATGGTCATGACTGAAACGGGAGAATTCAAGTGCTCTTCGACCTTCGCTACGCCTTTCGCATGCTTTTCCGCAAGCCGGCTATGCCACTCATCGCCATCTGCACCCTCGGGTTGGGCATTGGAGCCTTAGCGACGACCTTCAGTGTGATGGATGCGCTGCTTCTGCGGCCGCTCCCTTTTCCCGAGGCTGATCGACTCGTCCTTCTGCGCGAAGTCGGCGCCACCGGCGGCACCATGGCAGTGGCCGAACCGAACTTCGAAGACGTCAAGGCTCGAAGCAGCAGCTTTCGTGCGCTGGCGCTCGCGGGCGGTGGAGACCTCGCGGTCACCGGCGGCAGCGAAGCTGTCCGGACTCGCGTCTCCTACGTCTCGCAACAGTTCTTCGATGTCATGGGAGTGCGGCCCATCGTTGGCCGCACATTTCTTCCCGAGGAAACAAAGTACCCTGGCCCTGCCGCAGTCCTCGTCAGTTACGGGTTCTGGAAAAGACAGCTCAATGGCAACGTCGACCTGCAATCGATGTCGCTTCGTGTCGATGGGGCCAGTTGCGCAGTTGTTGGCGTCTTGCCAGCAGGATTTAGCTATCCCGGCGAAACCGAGGTCTGGATTACCTCAAGCGTCGAGCCTCCGAATACCTCCCGCACTGCGCACAACTGGCCGATCATCGGCCGCCTGCGAGACAGTGTCACCATCGAACAGGCGCGTGCCGATGTCAGCCTCATCGCTCAGCAATTGCGCGAAACTCATGGCGCATCCATGAGCGCCGTCGATTTCACTCTCATTCCATTGCAGCAGTACCTGACTCGCAACGTGCGCGCCGGGCTCCTGCTGCTTCTCGGGGCGGCGGGACTTCTACTTCTCGTCGCATGTGCCAATGTCTCCAACCTGCTGTTGACGCGAGCGACGGCCCGTCATCGGGAGTTCACGATCCGGCTCGCTCTTGGAATCTCTCGCTGGCGATTCGTCCAACTGTTGCTGGCTGAGAATCTACTGGTGACCCTGCCTGCCGCAGCGATCGGCGCTCTGCTCGCAAGCTATGGAGTCGATCTGCTGCTTTCCCTGGATCCGGGAAAGCTGCCCCGTATCAATGCGCCCGTCGTTGATGGACGCGTCCTTCTTTTTGCCATGCTACTGAGCCTGTTGATCGCCGTCACGCTTGCCGTCCTGACTGCCTGGCGTTTCGGCAGTCGCGAACTTCAGGACAGCCTCAGACAGGCGGGGCCGTCACTTGACGGGTCGAGCGTCAGAATCCGGCATGGCCTTGCCGTTTCTCAGATCGCATTGACGCTGATCCTTCTGACCGGGGCCGGTTTGCTTGCTCATAGCTTTCTGAAACTGGTCCGGACCGATCCTGGGTTCCAGAGCGCGGGGGCAGTGGTCATGACCCTCGCTCTGCCCTCGACGATCTCGCGCGACGAGGACGAGCGCATCCGCCAGTTCTATGTGCAGCTTCTCGATCGACTTGGTGGGCTGCCCGGTGTCAGCGCTGTCGGAGGGATCAACGCCTTACCTCTGGATGGCGCGCGCGGTACCGGAAGCTTCCTGATCGATAACGACGACGCTCGACGGGCGGAGGCTGGCTATCGCGTCGCGAGTGCCGGTTATTTCGCAGCCATGAATGTGAAGTTGCTGCAGGGCCGGCTCTTCGGTTCGGAGGACACCGTCAACTCGCCTCACGCTGCCGTCATCAGCCAATCGCTTGCGCGACGTTACTGGGCAAACGGCGATGCGATTGGCAAGCGCATTCAGTTTGGGAATATGGACACCGATCGCAGGCTATTGCACATCGTCGGTATTGTCAGTGATGTACGTGACAGCGGCCTCGATGCGGATGTTGGACGAACGGTTTATTCCTATTCGCTGCAGCGACCTCAGTGGTGGCAGGTGTCACGGCTTTCAATCGTGGTCCGGTCTGCAAGCGCACCGGAACACCTCGTCCCGGAGATGCGGCGGGCGGTAAATGAACTGCGTGCAGATGTGCCGCTGACCTTTCGCACACTCGATGAGGTTTTCGCATCTTCGCTTGATGAGCGCCGGTTTAGCCTCGTGCTCTTTGGTGTCTTTGCGCTGGTCGCGTTGTTGATCTCAACCATCGGTGTTTACGGCGTGATGTCATATGGTGTCGCTCAGCGGACCCAGGAGATCGGGATTCGTATGGCATTGGGCGCACAGAGGGCCGACGTCCTTGGTCTGGTTGTGGGGCAGGGAATCAAGCTTACACTCGCGGGGCTGGCGCTTGGACTTCTCGGGTCGTTCGCGTTAACGCGCCTCATGAGAAGTCTCGTCGTCGGTATCAGCGTGACTGACCCGCTCACCTTTGCAGCGGTCTCCCTTTTGCTTGCGTTGATCGCGGTCATGGCCAGCTACGTGCCGGCACGTCGCGCGACTAAGGTGGATCCGCTGGTTGCTCTTCGACACGAGTGAGACCGATCAGCGGCAGGGCGCCACCTTGGCGGCATCGAACGATCGACCCAGACTGAGGAGTCGGTGTGGGGTCGACACAACTGCGGAGGTGGTATCGCCGGTCTGAGTCGTTTGCAGGACTCTTCAATGCAGGATGACCAGCTTTCGCCACAAGAGGCTAGCGTGGATGCCGTCGTCGCTTCCCACAATTGAGCAGCGCTTCTGCGCCTTTGCGCCTGCGTTGAGAATGAGCGAAGATTTCCCGCGATTCGTTTGAAACGCGCGGCGGGGGCGATTTCGCAAACTTATGAGGACGTAGATGCTTAAAGATCTGAGGTATGCATTTCGAACCATGGCGCAACGCCCCGGCTTTGCTTTGTTGATCATCGCGATGCTGGCTCTGGGCATTGGCGCTAACACGACTATCTTTAGCGTTGTCGACGCCCTGGTGCTTCGGCCGTTCTCTTTCCCGAATCAGGATCGGCTCGTTGCCTTGAATGAGCGCAAACTGGAAATCGGCGTTCGCCGAGCTGCAGTTGCTCCTGGGAATCTTTCTGATTGGCGAGCGCGGGGTCGCAGCTTTGAGGATCTCGTTGCGCTGCGCACCGAAGAATTCGATCTGCGGAGTGGCGGATTACCAGAACGCTACGCCGGCTATCGCGTCTCGGTGGGATTTTTCAAGGCACTGGGAGTCCAGCCCCTTCTCGGACGTGGCTTCCAACCTGAAGATGCGGGATCAGGCAGCGACCCGGTCGTTGTTCTGAAGCACAGCATCTGGGAGAGACGTTTTGCATCCGATCCGGATATCGTTGGACAGGCAATCACTCTCAACAACATTTCCTATGTTGTCATCGGTGTCATGCACCAGGAGTTCACGTTTCCGGCGGACGGTGGTGAGCTTTGGACGCCGTTGGTGATTGAGCCGGCGAGCATGGAGGATCGGGGCAGCCACTACCTTCGTGTCATGGGACTGCTCAGACCTGGTGTGAGCATCGAACATGCGGATCAGGAGGTTCGCGCCCTGATGCAGCAAGCTCAGGAGAAGTACCCTGCGACGAATGCCGGCATCGATGCATATGTCGTCGGCCTTAATGAGGACTATACGCGCGGTTCGCGGACTTATTTGCCGATCATGATCGCTTCGGTGGCGATGGTGCTGCTGATCGCATGCGCGAATGCCGCGAATCTACTCCTGGTGCGGGCCTCTGCGCGGCAACGCGAGATTGCGGTTCGGATGGCTCTTGGCGCCAGCCGATGGCGCATCGTTCGTCAACTCCTGACAGAGAGCGTTGTGCTCGGGCTCCTTGCCGGCGCCGCTGGTCTGGGACTGACCTATTGGGGCGTGATCGCCCTCGCTCACGGGATTCCTGAGGGTTTCTCACGGTTTATCCCGGGCTGGAACCACCTTGCTGTCAGCCGTGCTACATTCCTGTTTACGTTGTGTATTGCGCTGGGGACCGGCGTGCTCTTTGGCTTGCTGCCAGCCTGGCAAGCGTCGAGGATGAATCTCAATGAGGTCCTGAAGAGCGGAGGAAGGGGAACTGCCGGCGGCTTGTCGGCCCGATGGCGCAATTCGCTGGTTGTGGCGGAGATCGCACTCTCGTTCGTCCTGCTCATCTCGGCCGGACTGCTTATTCGGAGCTTTGTTGCAATCTTCCAGAGCGACTTTGGATTCGATTCGAGCAACGCTGTTTCGCTCCGCATCGTGCTGCCTGCAGCCCGCTACTCAGATCGGGAACAGCGAGGCGCGTTCTTCGCGGACTTCCTTGCACGCGTTGCAGCGGTTCCGGGAGTCTCTCGCACCGGTGCCGTGGACACACTTCCACTCAGTGGTCGTCGAAACAGCAGCTCCTTCCAGATAGCCGGGCAGCCGCCATTTCCCGCGGCGACGCAGCCACATACGGAAGTGAACATCGCGACGCCGGGTTACTTTGCCGCCGTGGGTACGCCTTTGCGGAGCGGCCGCTTATTTACCGAGGCTGATACGGCGCGATCACCGTCCGTCGCGCTCGTCAACGAAGCTTTTGCGAAGCGCTATCTTCCGGGGAGGAACGCGATTGGCGAGCACCTTCTCTTTGGAGGTACGTTCTCGGTTGAGATCATTGGGACTGTGGCTAATGTCATCAATGAGGATCTGGACGATCTGAACCAACCAGCTATCTATCAACCGCACGCGCAACTCGCCTCGGCAGGGATGGCGCTGGTTGTCCGAGGCGACGCGGATTCAACGCAAATCGTCGGAGGCATCCGAAAGCAACTTGCGGAAATGGATGCGACGATCGCTATTTCCGATGTCAAGACGCTCGATGAGATTGTCGCCGAGCGGAGTTCGCCAAAGAGACTTTTGACTGCGATGCTGGGGATCTTCGCCCTTATCGCACTGACGCTTGCGATGATTGGGCTCTATGCGGTGACATCTTATACGGTGGAGTTGCGGAACCGGGAAATGGGTATTCGGATGGCACTCGGAGCACGGGATGTAGATGTGCTTTCCCTGGTGCTCAGGCAATCCCTAAGGCTGAGCGCGTTGGGACTGGCGCTCGGCGTGGCCGGCGCTATTGGAGTGAGTGGTCTGCTGGGTCAGATGCTCTACGGTGTAACGGGCCTCGACCCGATGACATT
>JBDTUW010000337.1:0-5436 GCA_040007555.1 Acidobacteriota bacterium
ACCGACGACCACTTCGATCTTGATCTTCGGGACAAACTCGACCTTGTATTCACTACCGCGGTAGACCTCGGTATGACCTTTCTGCCGACCGAATCCCTTGATCTCGCTGATTGTCATTCCTTGAACGCCCAGGGTCTGAAGTGCGTCCTTGACGCTTTCCAGCAAATGGGGGCGGATGATTGCCTCGATCTTTTTCATTTGGTCTCGCCTTTCTGGATTTGCAACTAGTCCTCAACGATTCCGGTTGCCGGCACGAATGCTGATGCGTGTGATGCACGTGAAGCGCCCGAGCTCGACATCAGATCCATATCCATGTTGTAGCCTTCCTCTCCGTGCTGGCTGAGATCGAGCCCAACCATCTCGTCCTCTTCCTTGACACGCACTCCGATGACAACATCGATAATCTTGAGGAGGATCACCGAGGCCACGACCGTCACGGCTATCGAGATACCCACGCCGATGGCCTGATTGAGAATCTGTCCGCCATTGCCATCAACCAGACCAACAGGCAACGGATTACCGGAGGGATCTTTGAAGATCGGATTGACGGCATTGGTGGCGAAAACGCCCGTCAGCAGGGCGCCGAGCGTTCCACCCACACCGTGTACCCCAAAGACATCGAGCGAGTCGTCATAGCCGAATCGCTTTTTGACTTCAGTTACCGCAAGGAAGCAACCAATTCCGGCGATCAGTCCGATGAGAAGCCCCGACATCGGCGTCACAAAACCAGAAGCCGGCGTGATCGCGACGAGACCGGCGACAGCACCGGAGATCGCGCCGAGCACCGTCGGCTTGCCCTGTTTGACCCATTCCGCGCCTGCCCACCCAAGCGCGGCGGCCGCTGCACCGAAATGCGTCGCGACAAACGCGCTTGTGGCGAGCGATCCGGCACTTAATGCGCTGCCGGCATTGAACCCAAACCACCCGACCCAGAGCAGACAGGCGCCGATAAAGCTGAGGACGAGACTGTGCGGCATCATCGGCGTTCGGGGATAGCCGATGCGCTTGCCGAGATATATTGCGCAGACAAGCGCCGAGAAGCCCGATGAAATATGCACCACGGTACCGCCGGCGAAGTCGAGGGCCGGGACCACTCCACCCAGCGCGGCATTGAGAAAGCCGCCCTTGCCCCACACCATATGGGCCAACGGAAAGTACACGATCGTCGACCAGGCGATCATAAAGACCACCATCGCGCTGAACTTCATTCGCTCAGCAAAAGCCCCCGTGATCAGCGCCGGGGTGATGATCGCAAACATCAACTGAAACACCATGAACGTCTGCTGCGGAATGGTCGCGGCATAATCAGCGTTCGGAGCCGCCCCCACGCCTTTCAGTAGTGCATAGCTAAAGCTCCCGACGAAGGCATTTCCTTCGGCGAAGGCCATGCTGTAGCCATAGAGCGCCCAGAGGACCGTCACAATGGCCATGAGGATAAAGCTCTGCATCATGGTCCCGAGGACATTCTTTCGTCGCACCAGTCCGCCATAAAAGAGCGCCAGACCAGGACCAGTCATCATCAGCACGAGGGCCGAGCAGACAAGAATCCATCCGTTGTCTCCGGCCGATTGCGCGGAACCCAGTGCCGCTTCGGCCTTCGCCAGTCTCTCTTCAATGGTCGGGCTCGCCTGGGCGAACACCGTTGCAGAAGTTGCTACGCAACCGAGCACGCCGGTTGCCGCCGACAGCCATTTGCGCCTTCGTGTCATGGTCAGGGTCTCCTCAAGTTTGCGATGTTTGAAGGTGAACTCCGCCCGCACAATCTGATGATTGAGCTTAAGCAGTGCCCAGTGATTTCGTAATTGCTTCTTCGACAGCCGGAAGTTGCTCATCGGTGAGTTTTTCTCCGGCTGATGTGGTCACGTACAGGATGTCGAGTGCAAGATTCTTCTCGGTCGCCACCTTCGCAAAAACGATATCCAGATCGAGCGCGGCCAGGGCGCTGGTGATCCGATACGCGAGGCCAAGGCGGTCTGCAGTGCGCACTTCGAGAATTGTGCTCTTGTCAGACGACTCGTTGTCCCAGGCAATTCGTGTTGCCGGGGTCGCGGGCGATCTGCGTCGACCAAGCCGCGGCCCTTGCGAGCGCAGTCGGCGTTCGACCGCTGCAGCGAGATCCCCTTCACCTTCGAGAGCACGGCGGATCTCGGCTTCGATCTGATCCCATCTCTCAGGGTCGGTGATGGGCTCACCGACGGTATCCCGAACCTTGAGGGAATCGACGGCAATTCCGTCAGCTCGAGTGTTGAGATGTACACTCAGAATATTCACACCCTGTGCCGTCAGCGCGCCGGCGATGCTTGCAAACAGACCGCGACGGTTGCGCGCGCAAAGATGCAGGTCCGTGCACCGTGCCTGGACATTGACCCGCCAGCTTGTCCGGACCAGTCGCGAATTCAGGGAGTGTGCCAGTCGAATATGTTCGATGATGACCTGCGGCTGCGTATGCCGCCCATAACTCTCGGGTAGCAGACTGAAGTGCTCGCGGACAGCATCAAGATCGACTTCGCTTGCGAGCATCTGCGCGATCCGCTGGCGCAAGGGCTCGCGGGCGCTGTCCTCTGATGTCTCGGGCGCCAGTACCGCCTGCGTCTTGAGGTAAAGCTCCCATAGGAGCGCGTCCTTCCATTCGTTCCAGACACCCGGCCCGACTCCGTTGGTATCGCCGTAGGTCAGTAGGCAGAGAAGTTTCAGCCGGTCGAGCGTCCCGACTTGCTCCGCAAAACCAGCAATCACCTTCTCGTCTGCGAGGTCGCGCCGCTGCGATATCTGCGACATCAGAAGATGGCGTTGGATCAGGAAAATTGTGTCCGAAGTCATCTCCTCATCGAGTTGGAGCCTCGCGCAGACACGCTTCGCGATTACCATTCCCTTTTCGGTATGTCCCCCGCCAAGTCCCTTTCCGATGTCGTGGAGAAGCAGTCCCAGATGCAACACTGCCGGATCCTTGAGATCCGCGTAAATCTGGCGATATCTCTCCAGCGTCCGACTGCGTGAGTTTGCCAGATCATCGACGGCGCCGATTGCGCGCAGGGTGTGTTCGTCCACCGTGTACCGGTGATACAGGTCGTGCTGTACGAGACAGGTGATTCTCGCGAACTCTGGGAAGTACTTCCCGAGAAAGCCCAACTCGTGCATTTGCCGAAGCGCCGGTGCCACCTTCCCTCGAGAGCGCAGCATCTTGAGAAATGCGAGTCCTTCCTCGGCCGATGATCGATAGTTGCGATTGACTCGAGGTAGATTCTCTTCGACCGCTTCCCGCAGGTTGCCGCTAAAACTTGCGCCCGTCGCCTGGCTGTAGCTAAAGGCGAGCATGAGGCGATCAATGTCCAGTGGGCGCGTTCCGGGGGCGAGATCGAGCTCACCATCGCGCATGACGAACCCGCCAGTGGCCGCCGTCTGACGCGCGCGACTAAACCAGCGTGCCTTCTCCGGTCGCCGCGCCGCGCGCAGCAGATGCATCGTCGTCAGTCGATGAAGCCGGCGGGCGTTGAGGTAGTAATCTCGCATGAATATCTCTGAGGCCTGCATTTCATCCGTATCCACATATCGGAGATTCCGCGCCACCTGCTGCTGCTGATCGAGCGAGAGAAGGTCCGTTCGCCGCCCAGTCTGAAAATGAAGCTGATTGCGAATCTTCAATTGAAAGTCGTAGGTCGTCGCGAGAGCCTTCGCATCCCGCTCGGAAAAGAGACGCGCAGCAACCAGCTCGGGGAGAGTGGCCTTGCGGTAGGCGATCCGCGTTGCCCAGAACAGCGTATGCAGATCCCGAAGTCCGCCGGCTGTCTCCTTGATGTTTGGCTCCTGCATACAGACGACGTCGCCAAACTTGTCGTAGCGGACCGCCCGTTCAGTGAGCAGTTCATCGAGGAGAGCGTGACTCTGCGCTCTGACGTCTTCATCAAGGCGCTCGGTCAGTTGCTCGAAAAGCGGAGCGCTTCCCCATAGCAGGCGCGCATCAAGCAGCGCGGTGCGCGAAGTAGCGTCTTCCTTCGCGATGGCGATACACTGCCGCAGAGACCGTAAGCTGTGTCCGACGGTGAAGCCAACATCCCAAAGAAGGTAAAGGATGGTTTCACTGAGTTCCTGGGCGACAACTTCATCGCGACGATTTCGATGCAGAAAGAGAAGATCAATGTCCGAATAGGGCGCCAACTCCTGCCGGCCATACCCCCCGAGCGCGATGATCGACAGTTGCTCACTGCCACTCGCATTTCCAGCACGGGCCGCTCCCGCCTCAGCCACTCGCTGAATGAGCAGATCGACGATCAGACTGAGCGCCTGAACTATCTGCGAACCGCTGATGCCAAACCGGTGCCGGAGGTGAAGCCGCTGCGTCTCGATCTTAAGGAACTTGCGGAGCGCGGCGATTCGCTCCTCTCCTCCCTGTTGGGCATCTATCCGGCGGAGCTTCTCCCCGGCGTGTTGTTCGATTGTTGCGAGATTAATCTGCATCTGACTCTTTCGCCCTAATGATGAGCAACTGCGGTGCCAGAACTTGTACGAATGTTAAGAGCTATCGTAAGAGCCCGCGTTTGCAGGGATTTTTGGAGCAATCGGCCCGCACCCTGGTCACCTCGTCTCAGCACGCGTCGCAACAAAAATGTCGCTCCACATGGATAGAGTCACATTAGTGTAGATCTTCGAGGAAGGCGTCCGGGGAGCATCCGGTTCGCACCGGCAAAACGGGGCTTGTGGGCCGCAGCAAAAATGACTGATTTTGTCGGCTGGAGGGCCGGATCATACAAATCCGTCGTTGGATAAGGGAAAGAGCATCAATCCACCGGACCCGGCCGTGAATTGTTTTTAGGTCGCAATCCAGCTCTGCACACTGTGCACTCTTGGTCCATCTTATTGGAGCCCAGTCCAAATGCGGGCTGCTAAATTGGATGTCTCCACCTGTGGGCCCGAATTGGCCACTCCGAGGCAGAGAAGCGAAAGGGTTCCACGGACGCCGCAATGGCCGCCTGGAGCGCGACGACTTGTTTTGTTGTCGCGGTCGTTTGCGGCCGGCATCCCCCGAGGCTCCGCGTCCGGAGCCAGAGGTTACGACCGCGGAGGGGTTACGGATTGGTGGTTGATTGATTCGTCCTGGAGTTGCGTGTCGGATCGTAAATACAACCAGCCGCAGACACTTTCGTGACGACAAAGATAAAGTCACCCTTCTCCGTCGCGCGCTTTGAGCTAAACACGACTCGACCCATTGCATCGGTCAAACCCGAGACACTCCCGGATGTCACTCCCGCCCAGTATCCTGACACCACTGCGCGCGGATGCTTTCCATTCACGGTATCCTTGATCGTGACCATCGCTCCCGCAGCTCGGCCACTCTCGTTCGCTTTGCGCGTCGGTCTGATACTAACCGTCAGGTCGTCCACGTAGAGCACAGGAAGCAGCGGCCCAGGAACCGGCCAGACTTCCCATAATGGGCGCCCA
>JBDTUW010000338.1:0-5429 GCA_040007555.1 Acidobacteriota bacterium
CGCGCGCGTTCCCTACGGCAACAAATCTCGGGCGACGATCGAGCGCTACGCCCTCGAAGACTCCGAATTCCTTGTCAATCAGGGAGTCAAACTGCTCGTCATCGCCTGCAATACTGCATCAGCAATGGCGCGTGACCTTCTCCGCCGCCATTTCACACTCCCGATCCTGAGCGTCATCGGACCGAGTGCACGCGCCGCTGCCAGGGCCACAAGAACAGGCCGAATAGGAGTCATCGCGACCGAGGCAACCATCGAGAGCCGCGCCTACGAAGTCGCCATCGAGGAAGCCTTTGCCGCCCGCACGGACACGTCACAATCATTACAGCCGGCTGGCAAGCTCTCGATCTTCTGGCGCGCCTGTCCGCTGTTTGTTCCCCTGGCGGAGGAAGGTGAGACCAATTCGACGATCGCTCGTCTCGTCGCCGAGCAATATCTCGCGCCGCTTCGTGATTGCTCGATCGACACGCTTGTCCTTGGCTGCACACATTACCCTTTGCTTCGGGATGTCATCTCTGAGACGATCGGTCCTTCCGTCACTCTCGTCGATTCCGCCGAGGCGACGGCCGAAGAAGTCGCGGCTCTGCTCGCTTCACATAACCTTCTTGAGCAAGGTGACGCGAGCGCGGAGCAGCGCTTCTTTGTGACGGATGCGGCCAATCGATTTCATCGCATCGCGAAACGAATCCTCGGCGGGCCGCTCCCGCACCTGGAAGCAGTAGAATTAGGAGTTCCCATCACTAAATGACAGATCACAAATCAAAACCTCACGAGACACCCGCATCCGGCTCAACGCCCGATGCCCACCCTGCCCCCCTTGCCCGGCTGGCCCGGCTTGATGGACGCACGACGCTGGAAATGCGGCCGATCCGCCTGACTACCGATTTCACCCGCTACGCCGAAGGCTCCGTCCTGATCGAAGTAGGCCAAACCCGCGTCCTTTGCAACGCCAGTATCGAAGAGCGTGTCCCCCAATTTCTCAAGGGCAAAGGCGTCGGCTGGGTAACGGCTGAATACGCGATGCTGCCGAGGGCTACGGAGACTCGAACTCCACGTGAGAGTGCGCGTGGCGGTCAATCGGGACGGACTCACGAAATTCAGCGCTTGATCGGGCGCAGTCTCCGTTCTGTAGTTGATATGGCTGCGTTGGGTGAACGCACGGTGACGGTCGATTGCGATGTCCTCCAGGCCGATGGAGGGACGAGGACGGCCGCGATTACAGGTGGTTATGTCGCGCTCGCGATTGCGCTCAACCGCCATATGGATAATGGAAAAGTGCACCGGGCTGCGTTGCGGGACTTTCTTGCGGCAGTCAGTGTCGGGATCATTGATGGGCGAATCCTGCTCGATCTGAATTACAATGAAGATTCGCGCGCCGAAGTGGATATGAATGTAGTGCGCACTGGAGATGGGCGGTTGGTCGAGATTCAGGGAACGGCGGAAACGGAGCCGTTTGATCGAGCGCAGATGGATGAGTTGCTGGCGGCGGCGGAACTCGGCGCGACCGTTCTGGTGGAAGCCCAGCGCGCCTCAATTCTGGCTGCGCTTGGAGAGAAGCCATTCCGGGCGCTGGCTGAGCCAGGTTCGGTGAAGGTCAATTGGAAGGAGAGCGCTTCATGATGCGTTTGGCGCTGTTTGCGGTGATGACGGTGATGATAGGTGTCGTGGGGTTTGGGCAGGGTCGGACTGCCGAATTGTTTGAGGACCCGGAGGGGAAGTACAAACTGACCCTGGCGCCGGGATGGCAGGGCCTGGTGACTCGCGATGGTCTGAACAGGGTGGAAGTAAAGATCGTTTACCGCGTCAATGAGAATGGAATGATGCGGCCGCGCAGGGTGACGGTCGAGGACAAGGTGACGCCGGTTGAGTTCGCGAAACGCGATGAAGAGCAGACGCTCAGATTTCAGCCGGGGTATGCGAAAGGAAAGACAGAACCATTCCTGGGTGGGGTCGATGGCGCGATGGTGACGTACGACTTCACGGTCAGCGGCAGACCGATGCTGGGGCGGGTGTACTACATCAAAGTGAATCCGACGACGATTTACGTCATGCGCTTCACGGGGCTGCGGAACATACTGGGCCCGATACGGAATCAGACGGATGCGATGGCGCGCTCGCTGAAGGGTGAGTAGCGCGGGACAGTTCTAACGCAGTGAGCCGACGGCTCTCTCTGCGATAAGACCTATTTCACAAACTCCACCGTCACCGGTTCACCATCGACTCCTCCGCTCGCCTTCCCTGGCGACACCGGCCGGTAGGTCACACGGACACGTCCCGCCGCCTTCTGCGCTCCGCACGTTATCTTTGTCCCGACGCCCGGCGTGAAGCTCACAAACTGCACCGCTTCCATCGAAGCCGCTCGCAATCGCACGAGCCTTTCCTCCACTTTTACCGTGAGCGTCAACTCGCGTCCACAATCAATGTTCACCAGCAATCCCTCAACCTGCTCTTCGCCATCGACACGACGCCTAAGCCTCGGCGCTGCCGGTGGAGGATTCAACTCGATCTTCCCCGAGGTCGAACGCGCTGCAGGCGGCTGAGTCACGGGATTCTCAAGCTCCCCTGCACGACGCGCCATCTCCGCCTCCACCCGCTCGAGCATCGCCTGAGCCCTCGAACGCAATCCCTCTTCGGCGCCACCAGTCGCGATCGGCTCAAGGATCGCTTTCGCCTCCGCAAATCGCATGTCCCGCAGCAGAATCTGCGCCAGCAGATAGCCGTACTCGCCCTCACCCGGCGCCAGCGCCTGAGCTCGTCTGCTCAGATTCTCCGCCTCCTTCAAGTCTTTGCCTTCGACAAACAGAACAAAGGCCAGCAATCGATACGCCTCCGCAAACTCAGGCGCAAGTTCGATCGCCTTTTTCAACTGAGTACGCATCAATTGAATTGACTCGGCCGGGAATCCTGACACGACGTTGTCTGATCCCATGCTTTCGCGGCTGACCGTCCACGCGTAATAGTAGTGAGCCAGCGAATTGCCGGTGCCCGTCGTCGACTGTGCCGCAACAGCCAGATGTTCCCGTGCTTCGGGAAATCGCTTCTGTCGCATACGGAGTATTCCAAGCGACGCGCGCGCACTCCCAAGCTTGTCATCGAGGGTTATCGCCTGTTGCAGATATGTCTCCGCTTCCTCGAGCCGCTGCATGTGCAGCAGCAAATCCCCAAGGTAGTACTGCGACTCGGCCTCGGAAAGCGGCGCTGCCTCCATCGTCGAATCGACCGCCAGTCGGTCACCAAGCGTGAATTCATCAAAAGAGTATTGTTTTCGCGAGATGTAGTTCCGCAGGTCCCGTTCAAGCGTCACAAAGTCGGTCTTAAAGGCTTGGCGGAAACTCTCTTCGATCGGCGTCCCGGCGGCAAGCAGAGTCAAATAACGGTTAAACGCGGTTCTCCGCGCGCCTTCGTCCCCCTGCATAAAAAAATGCACCAGGGCCCAGGACTGGGCGTAGAAAACACCCTTCTTCTCACGCTCGTTGTAATGAGGCGAACCGTGATTGACGGCAAAAAGTGTCTTGAGCGGAATTATCTGCTGGTCGCGCAGGTAGTAGACGTGATTGGCAATCGGCTTCCCCAGAAGGATCCGTTTTCCGCTGTCGAGGGCTTCGAAGGTGCTGTAGTACTCCGCCAATCCTTCGCTAAACCAGAGCGGCGCATTGCGCGCATTGTTCCGGGTGAGCGCGTGGACGAATTCGTGAAAGATGACTCCATACGGTCGGTCTTGGCGCGTTTCGGCTGTGAGCGCGATGTAATTGACGTCAGTGCCGGCCAGAAAGTAACCGCTTACCGCCCCGGGTTTGCCCTGGAACATGGGTTTGAAGGGGCGAAAGGCGCCGTCGTTCCTGAAGACGACGACCCTCGTAGGTGCGGTAGATTGCAGGCGAGCCTGGGCGAAGAGGCGGCCGAATGCGGCACGAAACTGCTCAAGTTCCGTAGCGATGCGACGTATCTCGCGTTCGCTCGCATTACCGACGAGAGTGAAGTTACGCGAGCGAACGGTGATCCATTCCTCCTTCGCCGCAACCTGCAGACTGCTGAAGGCAGAAAGGACCACAAGAGTAGGCAAAAGAAGCGCTAACAACCGGCTCCGTGGCGATGAGCGGTGTCGACGGGACGAATTGTTTCGATTATTCACCATAGAGAGCAGCGGGGACAGCTCTAACACCGAGACGCGGAAAGGCGGAGGCGGTCCAGAGTCTAACATCGACCCGAGGGCGTTAGAGTTTAACTTAAAGCCGAGGACGTTCCAGAGTTTAACCTAAGACCCGAGGGCGCTCCAGAGTTCAACGTAGACCCGAGGGCTCTTTCCGTCCTCGCTCTCCGCGCATCTCTTCTTCTCCGCGCCTCTGCGTTAAGATCTTCGGCGAGGAGCCTCTGGCTGCTCAGTCAGCCTCACCGTAAAATTCATCTTCCGCGAACTCCTGAACAATTCCACTTCCACCGTATCCCCAATTTTCTTATCCTTAAGTATCCTGTCCAGATCGTCCTTCGAATTCACCAATTGCCCCGCGATTCGCGTAATCACATCGCCACCCAGGTAGATCACATTCCTCCCCACCTGAGCCGGTTGAGTTCCGCCGCGAATGCCCGCTTCATCCGCCGCGCCGCCCTCGACTACCTGCAACACCATCAACCCCTGCTTCGTCGGCAACTGCAATGCCGCAGCCAGCCGCGAATCCAGCTCGTAAGGAACTATCCCCAGTCGCGGTCTTCGCACGCGTCCATATGCAAGGATGTCCGGAACAACCTCCCTCGCGGCTTCTACGGGAACCGCAAATCCGATTCCAACTGAGCCGCCAGACGGACTAAAGATCATGGTATTGATCCCGATCATCCGCCCTCTCGAATCGAGCAGTGGGCCACCGGAATTGCCAGGGTTGATCGAGGCATCAGTCTGGACTACGTCATCGATCAATCTTCCCGACTCCGAACGGAGCGGTCGAGCGAGACCCGAGATAATCCCCGTGGTCAACGTCCTGTTGAGCCCAAAGGGATTGCCGATAGCAAGCACCTTTTGCCCGACAAAGAGCGCCTGGGAGTCGCCAAATGGGATCGGTTTAAGGCTTTCCTTTGGCGCAGTGATCTTGATGATGGCCAGATCATTGTCGGGGTCAGCGCCCACCAGCTCTGCCTTGTAATTGTGCGTATTGGCGAGTGCGACATCGAGCTCTTGCGCGTCCTGCACTACGTGATAGTTGGTGAGGATGTGACCTTCGGTGTCGATGATCGAACCGGAGCCGGTGCCCTGCTGCGGATAGGCTTGGAAGAAATCACGCACCAAGGTGGTGGAAGTGATGTTGACGACGCTTGGGCTGATGGCGGTGTAGACTTCCTGGTTGTTCCGCTCCTCGCTGACGGTGGAGGGGTCGCTGACACCCGCGACGGTCGCGCCAGGACCAGCCCTGCGTGTCTGATCCTCGGGCGCGGCACCCGCC
>JBDTUW010000339.1:0-5422 GCA_040007555.1 Acidobacteriota bacterium
CGCCCCAGAGGTCTGCCCCGCCTCTGTTCCGCTCAAAGATGTAAGCCGAGCCCTTGGCGGCGTCGTCGCCACTAGCCCCTACTACAACCGTGTCGACGCTGATCCCGATGGAGATCCCGAAGAAGTCACCGCCAGCGCCGTCCGACGCGGTCAGTTTCCTGACCTCGCCCCAGAGGTCTGCCCCGCCCGTGTTCCGCTCAAAGATGTAAGCCGAGCCTTTGAAAGTGTCGTCGCGATACGCCCCGACAACGACCGTGTCGACGCTGATCCCAACTGCGAAGCCGAATTCGTCATTCGCGGCGCCGTCCGAGGCGGTCAGTTTCCTGACCTCGCCCCAGTTGTCTGCCCCTCCCTTGTTCCGTCCAAAGATGTACGCCGAGCCTTTGAAGGTGTCGTCGCGATTCGCCCCGACGACAACTGTGTCGACGCTGATCCCGACCGAGCTCCCAAAGAAATCACTCGTTGCCCCGTCCGACGCAGTCAATTTTTTGACCTCGCCCCAGTTGTCGGCCCCACCCTTGTTCCGTTCAAAGACGTAGGCCGCGCCTTTCGAGGATTCGAGGATCGCCCCGACGACGACCGTGTCGCCGCTGATCCCGACCGACCAGCCGAAATTGTCACCCGTGGCGCGGTCCGACGCCGTCAGCTTCCTGACCTCGGTAAAAAGCGGATCAATAGTCACCGGATAGATCGCGGCCGAATCATCCACCAGCAGCGAGATCTCGCCCGCGCGCAGTTCCATCCGCGCCGCCAGGCTGCGCCCGAGCACGTCATTCGCCGCGAGATGATCGTAGCGCAGCATCTGCTTCCCATCGGGCATCGACAGGGTCACGGCTTGCCCGCCGTCTACCACACTCGCTTTCAACCCGCCGGTCAACGCAAGCGACACGCGCAACGGCTGATCGCCGAATTTCAGCCGAGGTCGCTCCGACAAGGTGAATCCCTGCTCGATCCCCTCAGACTTGTTCACGTACCACTCGACGATCTTGGATCCTCGATTTTGGATGTTGGATTTCTGAAGCTCGATGCGGTTGCCGCTGGCTCGCACCGGGCCTGAAGTGATTTCGCTGACATCGTCGCCGTAGCCGACGCCGCGCAGCTCCATCCCAATCTGCCACCTACGCTGAGTGTTTTGCTGGTTCGGTGTGATCTCAACGCCGCTACATGTGAAGGAGGCCTGAAAGTTCTGTGTCGGATTGTTGGCCTGATGTGTGCCCGTCCCCGATTGCCAGCTAATCCCATAGCGTCCGGCTTCAACCGAAGCCTTGATCCGGTCAAATAAGCCTTGCTTCTTGAGGTAATCTACGGCGGGCTGCCCGCTAAGGGTCAAACCGCTATCACGCTCCGCGATGGGGTAGGAGTGCTGGCCGGTGGAGGATTGCTTCGAGTCAGAGCTCGCAGTCACACGGGCTCGACCGGCATTAGCGCCGAGGGCAGCCAAAGCAACAATGAAGGCCAGGACTGTGGATAATACGTGAGCTTTGCCTGAGTGGTGCAAATGACCCTCCTGCTGCGCCGTTCATTGGGGGTCGTGGCAGTGGCGCAATTTGTCAAATTGGGCTGCGACGGCTCCGACGCCAACGGCAAATCCATCTCGCAGCGGAGTCGACTAGCGCTTAGTTGTCGCCGCTAAACTCTACCCTGCGGATGGCTGCGTCACCGCTGTCAGCAGTGTCACCCTTGCCTATCATGAGCTTCACCCTGTCCGGGCTCCGCAGGACAGCAGTGATTCCCGCGATGGGAACGTTTGGTGTTGGTAGGAAGTCGATGCTGAGCTTCAGATCCCACTGGCCTTTCGGACCGGGAGTGAGTCGAAGGTCGAATCTGTCGACGGCCCGAACCAACTCGATAAACGGTAGGATCTCGCCGGGCGATTGAGAGACATTGAGCAGCTGAATGCTCAGTCCGCAGTTGTGGAAGTCGTTCATCTGGACATGGCCGCCCTTGCCCACTGGCGTCAGGCAGCCGGCTGGAACAAAGACGATATACATAGGGCCTACAATGCTCCCATATTGAAGATGAAGACTTAGATCTTCGGCGAATGGGTTGATGCCATTGCTGTTAAGTCCGAGGCGAAAACTCGACCTCAAATCAAAGCTCAGCTTGCTTGGATTGTTCGCGTCATCAACAGAGGCGCCGCCCTTCACATCCATCTGCGCGAATTCAACTGGCCCTGTGACCATCGCACTCGATTTCTCGATATGGGAACTTGCAAGAGGCGCGTGAGACCAGCCACTCCCCGCTAAGGCGATCATTGGCGCGAGTATGAGACAGGTCGTTCCAAAGCGATCTCGAAAGTTGCGTAGCATCATGGTGAAACCTCCAGGTGAAACCGCCAGTTTGGTTGTTCTGCGCTCAGACCGATCTGATGCTACGGGTATGCGACAACGGCTGGTATCGCATAATGATGGTAGCTGGGAGGTCCCGAAAGGAGTGTCGGATAAGAAGCGATAGCGGCTTTTTAGACGAGCTTTTCTCTGAGGGCACGTGCCACGGCTTCCGCTGCGCTGTGCACGTGGAGTTTTTTGTAGATAGCGCGGATATGCGTCCGAACGGTCTCGACGCTCATTTCGAGATGGTCAGCGACCTGCTTGTAGGACAGCCCGCGAACAAGGCCTTGAAGCACTTCTTGTTCACGGTTAGTCAGGTCCAGCCTCGTCGGCGAACCCGATCCCTCAGGTGAGACTGAGGGCCGACTCTGTCGCACCAGCTCAAGCAGCGTTCGCGCGACTCCTGCGGTCAGCGGCGCCCCTTCGCTGGCAATCATTCTCAATTGTGAGAGCAATTCAGCGGCGGGCGTCTTCTTGAGAAGGTATCCATCGGCACCGGCCAGAATGGCTTCGACGATCGTCGTGGGATCTTCAAAAACGGTGAGCACGACGATGGCCAGGTCAGGCAGTTTGGCCTTCAGCTCTTTAGTTGCCTGGATACCACTGATGCCCGGGAGCTCGAGGTCCATCAGAACGAGCTTCCATACGGGATGCTCTCCTGTCTCGATCAATCTGTCGACTTCGTCGAGCGCACGGCGCGGTGAGCCGAAACTCGCCCCTAGCGAGAAGCCCGGCGCGTGCGTAAACAGGGTCTCGAGACTCGAGCGGTAACGCGGGTCGTCTTCGATGATGACGACACTCAGATCCAAGCTTTGCTCCTTGCTGCAGATTCGAAAAAAGGGCGATCGGCCGGTCTTCGGATACGTTTCAACTGGGCACGCTAACTCGCTCAGCGCGGCTGGATCAATACCATATTAATGTTAGGCAGTGGTTAGTATCTACACTACACGACGTTCCCTGGGATCAGGCGAGAACACCACGTTGACGGATGTGCCATTTCCGTTTTCGGAGGACCAGCTAATCCTGGCACCGATCTGTTCAGCTCGCCTGCGCATGCTGGTGAGTCCCAGCCCGGAGCCATCAGATCTGTGGTCAGTGTTCCCCATCCCACAGCCGTCATCCCTGATCCAAAGGCGCCACGAACGACCCGCTGGTGATATCCCAAGCAATACATGTTGAGCGTGCGCGTGGCGCGCGGCATTGTGCAGCGCTTCGGAAGCGATCAGCAGCAGGTTGTGTCGAACCGCGAGCGAGAGATCGACGCCGGGCCAACGCTCGGGAAACTCGGTCGTGAATATCGTCGCATCGTCAGGAAAAAGCCGCGATGCGCGCTGAGTTAAACGATATGCCAGGCCCTCAATCGTCGCTGAGTCGGGTCGCAATGACCAGACTATATCCGTCAGCGCATTGCCCAGCTCGGCGGCCGTGTCAACGACGCTGCGTGCCAGATCGCGCCTTTGCTCGTCCTTTATTCCCTCCGAGGCAGCGACGGCAGACAGAATGCCGATGCTGCCAAGTCCCGAGCCTATCTCGTCGTGCAGGTCCATAGCGATCACCGTCCGCTGACGTTCAAGCCGCAGAAGCACAGCAACTCTCGTCAAGTGGGCTGCGTATAGCGCCGCTGCGACAAGGAGTACGAGAGCCATGATCACCCACCAACGAAGGTACCAGGGGCTGAGCACTTCGAATTCAATCGTTGCCGGTTGAGCCGACCAGTTGATGCCATCAAGCGATGCCCGCACCTCTGCCCTGTATCGACCCGGTCTCAGATCAAAGAAGCGGAACACGGGCTCCTCACCCTTTGAAGCAGTCCACGCGTCTTGCGCACGGAGTCTGTACTGGTACCTCAACAACCCGGGACTACGATATGAGAGCGCGGCAAAATGGAGCTCGATCTGATTGCTGTCGTATGCAAGTCGTGGAGTGGTACCCGATTCAAGCTGGCGACCGTTAACCAGAAACGCCGTCTGCTTGATCCGCGGCGGTTCCGGCCGGGCTCGCCGTGCGTCGGATCCGATTCGTACGACTCCCGCGCTCGTGGCGATCCACAGGGTGCCGTCGGCCTCCTCGACCAGGTCCGTAATTACTGTTGGTGGCAACCCCTGCCAGACATTGAGCTCTTCGATGACGTGCCAGCCGTCGGTCAGATCGGGTCGCTCGGCTACGCGTACGGCAAATCCCGTCCCCAGCACCCACACTCCTCCAGACTGCGCGGCGATCAGGTTCGTGACCACAGACGCAGGCAGTCGTTGCGAGGCCGGGATCATCTTCCACCGGCCGGCCTCATAGCGCCACACACACCCGCCTACCCAGCGCGCCACCCAGAGATCGCCCGCGGGAGTCTGAATGATCTTTGAGAACTGCGGTACTCCATCGATCGCGTCACATGCCCAGGAGGCTCCTCCTGCAGATGCGACGGCAACCGACGACGTGTGGCAGATTCTGTTACGCGACGTAACCCACAGCTCACCGCGAGAATCCTCGAGTACCTGATCAACACTCTCGAGATTAGCTGGTTTGCCGAGCGCTACCGGAGCGGCGTACTCTCGATTTGTCTTAAAGAGCCCGCTCTCTGTTCCGATCCACAACGTACCGTCTAATGCACGAGCGGTACTGAGAGTAATCCCAGAGTCCGGCACGGCGTATCTCCTGAAGCGCCCGTGAACCCTTTGAAGGAAATCGTCAAGGTGCTTTCCCCAGAGATTACCGAAACCATCTACCATCAAGGGCCATTTGTGTTCGAGCGGTTCATCTTTCGCCACTTTCCATCTGCTGCCCGTCAGCGTGAGCCTGCACAGGCCACCCCACGTTGCGATCCAGACACCCTCGTCGGTCTTTGTCAGAAACCGCGCGGAGGACAGGGGCAACCCGTCCTTCTGGTTCCACATGACGGTATCGGGTTCGGGGATCTGGACCAGACCCGCTGCGGTTCCGGCCCAGAGGCTTCCCTCGTGGTCAACCAGGTTGGCGCCACCAGGCATCCCTTCCGAAGGACCCAGCAACTCCGGCTTCTCGCCCGGCCTCAACGCAACAGAACCACTGTCAAAGGCGGCCCAGACGGTCCGACCGCGCTCGATGAAGTCGTTAAACCT
>JBDTUW010000340.1:0-5421 GCA_040007555.1 Acidobacteriota bacterium
ATTGAGGAACCGTGAACCCAGCGCTCACGCACTGGGCTAGAGGACTTTCACCGCTGCGCGATTGGGATAAAAATGGCCAAACTCCAGTGAACCACTTCGTGGTGCCATTGCGCTGATCCGCAGCACACAATCGCGACTAAAGGCCCTTTGAGCCAAGAAACTTGATCAGGTCTCGGACACGGCAAGAATAGCCCCACTCGTTGTCATACCAGGTCAGCACCTTCAGCAGATTGCCGCCAATCACCTTCGTGTACGCAGCGTCGACGATCGATGAGTGCGAGTTTCCGCGAAAATCTATCGACACCAGCGGCTCTTCCTCAAATCCGAGAATTCCCTTCAGCTCCTCGCTCGCGGCATTCTTGAGCGCAGCATTGACTTCCTCCGTCGTGGTGCTGCGTTCCAACTCAAACACTACATCGACAAGCGAGACGTTAGGGGTCGGAACACGAACCGAGATGCCATCAAACTTACCCTTCAGCTCAGGCAGCACAAGCGCCACAGCCTTGGCCGCGCCCGTCGAGGTCGGGATCATCGAAAGCGCTCCGGCCCGCGCCCGACGCAAGTCCGAGTGAGGAAAATCGAGGAGCACCTGATCATTGGTGTATGAATGGATCGTTGTCATCTGCGCGTTCCGAATCCCAAACCGTTCGTGGATCACTTTTGCTACCGGCGCCAGGCAGTTGGTTGTGCAAGACGCGTTAGAAATGACGTGATGTTTGGCTGGGTTGTATGCCGCTTGATTGACGCCGAGGACAATCGTCAGATCCTCATTCTTGGCCGGGGCGCTGATGATCACCTTGCGCACAGGCCCACGTAGATGAGCAGCCGCCTTCTCTCTGTCCGTAAATCGGCCCGTCGATTCAATGACCACCTCAGCGCCGACTTCTTCCCACGGAATCTTCGCCGGATCGCGTTCGGCAAAAACTCGGAACTCGTCGCCGTCGACTTTAATCATATTCTCAGTATGAGTAATCTCGCGATCGAGATTCCCGAGGATAGAGTCGTATTTAAGAAGGTGCGCGAGTGTTCGCGTATCGGTCAGGTCATTAACCGCGACAAAGTCTAAATCCTTGTCTCCGAGCGCCGTCCGCAGAACATTGCGTCCGATCCGTCCAAAACCATTGATGCCTACCTTGATTGCCATGAAGCTCCTCCCGATAATGATGGCCTACAAGCTGAAGAAATGACCAATTCAGAGGTCCAGCCTGCAAACGAGCAAGTTAACGTAGCGGGATATTGCTGTCAAGGAAGGCTCAAAAGCCGCTTTCTTGACAAGCATCATGAGCGCCCTTATAGTTCAATTTATGCCTTTTCCTTTGAAAACTCCTGTCTCCACAAGTGATCGCATCCGAAGTACAACGATTCTCTCAGTGCGGCGAAATGGCAAGGTGGTGGTTGCCGGCGACGGGCAGGTAACCCTCGGCGACACAATCATGAAATCGACGGCGAGGAAGGTGCGCCGACTCTATAATGACCGCGTGGTGGCCGGCTTTGCGGGTGCAAGCGCGGATGCCTTTGCGCTTTTTCAACGCTTCGAGGCGAAGCTGGAGCAGTTTCACGGACAGCTCAGTCGGGCCGCAGTTGAGCTTGCCAAGGACTGGCGCACGGACAAGATGATGCGTAATCTCGAAGCGTTGCTGGTGGTTGCGGACCTGCAGGCAACGCTCGTCGTTTCGGGAAATGGTGATGTCATTGAACCGGACGACGGGATCGTCGCGATCGGCTCCGGAGGCCCTTATGCCCTCGCGGCCGCGCGCGCTCTTGCGACTCATACAGAGATGGAGGCCGCTCAGATTGCGGAAGAGGCGATGAAGATCGCCGGGCAAATCTGCATCTACAGCAATCTGAACATTATCATTGAAGAAATCTGATCGAGTGTCGGCTTCCGTAAGGCGAGGCATGTTGGCCTCACTTGAGCTACACTCAGCACTGCTATGGTTATTTATCTCTCAGGTGAAATCGAAGAGAGTGTGAGTCTTGACGACCTCACTCCCCGTCAGATCGTTGCTGAACTGGACAAGCACGTTGTCGGCCAGTCAGCGGCAAAGCGCGCGGTCGCGGTCGCATTGCGAAACCGAATTCGGAGACAGAAGCTTCCCGCCGACATGGCGCAGGACGTCATGCCGAAAAACATCATCATGATCGGCTCGACGGGAATCGGAAAGACGGAAATAGCTCGCCGCCTGGCCCGCCTCTCATCCTCGCCTTTCCTGAAGGTGGAAGCGTCGAAGTTTACCGAAGTTGGCTACGTCGGTCGCGATGTCGAGTCAATGATTCGCGATCTGGTCGAGATCGCGGTTGATATGGTCCGTCTTGAGAAGGTTGAAGAAATCGCCGAGAAGGCCGAACAGAATGTCGAGGAGCGGATACTGGATCTGCTGTTGCCGCCGAATAAGCAGCACGGCTCGACCGCGATCGATCAGATCGAAGAGTCCGATGCTGCCGCTCAGGATACCTATCAGCGAACTCGTGAGAAGCTCCGCAAACAGCTGCGCGACGGGAGGCTTGACAGCCGCATTGTCGAACTCGAGGTGAGAGAAAAGAATTTCCCTTCGTTTGAGATCTTCTCGAACCAGGGTGTCGAAGAGATGGACATCAACCTCAAGGATATGATGCCCGGAATCTTCGGCGGCCGGACGAAGCAGCGAAAGATGCGGGTCGATGAGGCGGTTGAATACCTGCTTCAGGAAGAAGAGCAAAAGCTCGTCGACATGGACCAGGTCGCGAGAATCGCCCTCGAGCGCGTTGAATCAACGGGAATCATCTTTCTGGACGAGATCGACAAGATTGCCGGCCGCGAGAGTGGGCACGGGCCTGATGTTTCGAGGGAAGGAGTCCAACGCGATATTCTGCCGATCGTCGAGGGGACGACCGTCAACTGCAAATACGGCATGGTCAAGACGGACCATATTCTCTTCATCGCAGCCGGCGCCTTTCACGTCTCGAAGCCTTCAGACCTGATACCGGAATTGCAGGGGCGATTCCCCATCAGGGTTGAATTGCAGCCGCTGACGATCGAGGACTTCAAGCGCATCCTGACTGAGCCGAAGAACGCGCTTCTCAAACAATACAAGGCCCTCATGGAGACCGAAGGGATTGACCTGGAGTTCACCGAGGACGCGATTGATGGCCTCGCCAATTTCGCTTTCCGGGTCAATGAGATCACTGAGGATATTGGAGCGCGTCGGCTACAGACCATACTCGAGAAGGTCCTCGATGAGATATCCTTCGAGGGCCCGGACCTCAAGGAGAAGCACCAGGTGATCGATTCTGCTTATGTCAACGCCATGCTCTCCGAGATTGTTAAGAACGAGGATCTTAGCCGCTATATTCTCTGACCATTGCGATCCCATACATTTCGGCTGCGAAGACGACTCACGAAGGTGCAACAACGGACGGAGGCGCGGAGAGACTGTGCGGAAACGAACAACGCGCGCCTTTTACCGAGCTTTGTTGCTGCCAGTCGCCATAGCTCTTGTCATCGTCCATATCGGCTGCGGAAAGATCGGCGAGCCACTTCCTCCAATACCGCGTGCTCCGCTCATCGTCAGCGAACTCACCGCCGTACAGCGCGGAACGCGACTGATCATCAAGTTTCCCCTCACCAGAACTCCACGATCGGGCAAGATCGCACGCGTTGCCGTCTATCGCCTGATCGAGCCGGCGGATGCTCCTCCTGGCCTTCCTGAGGAAGAGTTCTCAACCCGGTCATCGGTCATCTATGAGATTCCAGGCGATACGATTCCACTGACCCGCTCAATCATCACTTATGAGGACACGATTACTTTGGCTCCGGGTCAATCCGCACAAAGATATCGATATGCAGTGCGCCTTTTCACCGCCGCCGGCGTGCCTGCGGATTTTTCCAATTACGCAATGATCACGCCGGTACTTGCAATAGCAAAGCCGCCCGGGAAGCTCGACACGTCGCTCTCTCAAAATGAAATAACAATCGCGTGGACCACGCCAACGGAGAACGAGTCTGGAACTACTCCCGCTAATGTCGCGGGGTACAACATCTATAGGCGAACGGATGCTGCCCCGGCCAGGCTCAACCCACGGCCGCTGACCGAGGCGAGCTACCAGGATCGTGCATTTCAGTTCGGGACGGAATACCGGTACTTCGTTCGCGCACTCTCGCTGCCGGGTGGAGTCACGAACCTATCCGAGGCGATCGAGAGCAATGACAGTGAGGTTGTCAGCCTGAAGCCGAAGGACACTTTCCCGCCGGGAGCTCCCGATTCAATCAAGATCGCTTCGATCAATGGAATCGTTAGCATGTTCTGGCCTTCAAATCCTGAAGCGGATCTTGCCGGTTATTTCATCTATCGTTCTGAAGATGAGAATCTTCCGCCAGCGCGATGGGTAAAACTTACTCCGCGCGTCCATACTCCAACCACCTTCAGAGACGATAAAGTTGTGGTTGGCAAGAAGTACCTTTACCAGATCAGTGCGGCAGACACCTCGGGCAATGAAGGCAAACGCTCCGGTACGGTGGCCGAGGTGGTGAATCCATGAGGCTAGTGAACGTCGCGCGGACTTCACCGTGTAGCGAGTCTGACGCGATGCTCAGTCGAACCCGCTCGAGCTTGCCGCATCTGAAGGGCATAGCTAGAATCCGCTTGCAGCGCGTCGCTGAACGCCAAACCGCATGCACCGGCATCTGAAAGCGCGCAGACGCGATTTGTGGCAAATTATCCTGGAGTAGCGCCATCAACTACATGTCTTCCGCCGGAGACCTCTGCGCATGATCGAGGCACGATGCGGAAACGAAAGGACCAGCAGAAATGAGTTCCCAAGAGCACAGTTTTTTTGGAGACGTTCTACGTCACGTCGACCGAGCGGCAAGCTTTACGAAGCATCCGGCCGGGCTGATCGAGCAAATCAAACAGTGCAACAGCGTCTATCATTTCCAGTTCCCATTGCGCCAGGCTGATGGCGGCGTTGAAGTGATCTCGGCATGGAGAGCGGAGCACAGTCATCATAAGCTACCGGTCAAAGGCGGTATTCGTTACAGTCCTGATGTGACAGAGGATGAGGTCATGGCGCTTGCTGCGCTGATGACATACAAGTGCGCCATCGTCAATGTACCTTTTGGTGGAGGTAAGGGCGGGATTCGTATCGATCCGAGCAAATACAATTCGGATCAGATGGAGCGACTGACGAGACGATACGCACACGAGCTTGCGAAGAAGAACTTTCTTGGGCCGGGCACCGATGTCCCGGCGCCGGATTACGGAACCAGCGAACGCGAAATGGCGTGGATCGCCGACACGTACATGGCGATGAATCCCGGACAGCTCGATGCTCTCGCGTGCGTGACCGGCAAACCGGTGACGCAGGGGGGGATTCTCGGAAGACGGGAAGCTACTGGCCGCGGCTTGTATTTCGCATTGCGCGAGGCGTGTTCCCAAACAGCCG
>JBDTUW010000341.1:0-5421 GCA_040007555.1 Acidobacteriota bacterium
GCCGAGAATGTGCGACGGATGTTACTTGTCCTTCCTGGCGAACGAGGCGGAAATCTTCAGGCTACCGGAAGCCATACGGAGCCGGTTATCCCGTCACAAGTTATTAGTGTCAAGGCGAGGGCTTTTCGGCTGTGGGCGAAACCTCGATGAATACTCTTTTACCAGGCACCACGATTTCGCACTACCGAATCAAGGAACTGATCGCTCGTGGCGGCATGGGAGAGGTCTACAAAGCGATCGATACGCGTCTCGGTCGTATCGTCGCGATCAAGATACCGTCTGGCGCGACCGGCGAAGACGAAAAGACGAAGCGCCGCTTTCTGCGAGAAGCGCACGCTGCATCTAGACTTTCACATCCGAATATCTGCACGATTTTCGAGATTGGGGAGGTCGATGGTCGACCATTCATCGTCATGGAGTACATCGAGGGACCGACGATCCAGGAAATGCTCGTCAAGGGTCCACTCGCGATTGAAGCCGCATTAAAACTCGCGGTGCAGGTCGCCGATGCGCTCGAGGAATCACATCGCAGCGGCATCATCCATCGCGATCTGAAGCCATCGAACATCATCGTGACGGCGCGCGGGATGGCGATGATCCTCGATTTCGGCCTTGCCAAGCGGCTGCGTGATCGCGAGAACGTTGACGACGAGAATCCTACCGTCATGCAATCCGTGACCACGGATGCAACGATCATTGGTACGGTCGCCTACATGTCACCGGAGCAGGTCCGGGCTCACCCACTGGATGCTCGCAGCGATGTCTTTTCTTTTGGGGTACTCCTCTACGAAATGCTGACAGGAGTGCGACCCTTCTCCGGCTCGGGCCAGGTAGAGCTTCTGCACGCGATCCTCCACGATTCCCCGAGGGAGCCACGCGATCTTCGCCCGGAGGTCGATACGAGCCTCAATGAACTCGTCCTTCGAGCGATGCGCAAGGAGGCGAGCGAGCGCTACGCGACAATCACACACTTGAAGCTGGATATCTGGCAATTGATCAAGGAAAGAGGCTTTGACTTCAGCGGGACGACGACTGCAGCAACCACGGGCAGGGTTCGTTTGGATTTGTCGACTCGTTTCATGACGAAAGACTGGGCCAAACGGGTCAGGGACGGGCGTCGGCCATTGTGGATAGCGGCGGGGCTGGTGCTGGCGGTCGTCGCGGCACTGTGGGCCTTCTGGCCTTCACGTCCCCAGTTTGATCCGAGTGTGATGCAGGCGCTCGAGACCGTCCAGGTGCTGAGTTGGAAGACTGACATTGGAGAAAGTCTGGGAAGCTGGGGCAAGTTCTCCTCCAATGGTCGCAGCTTTGTCTACGCAAAGACGCAATCGGGGAATGCCGACCTCTGGATCCGACAGGTGGTTGGAGGCGAAGTGCCGATTGCTGGAACTCAGGATGCTGCGATGGACCGTTCGCCGGTATTTTCGCCCGATGATGAGCAGGTCGCCTTCATTTCAAATCGAGATGGGTCACCGGGCCTTTGGCGAATTCCGCGCAGTGGCGGCACGCCCGAACTGGTAACCAGGCTCCAAACCACGGGAAGCGAATTGGTGGCGTGGTCGCGGGATGGAGGGAAGATCTACTACGACTCGCACTCTAATCTGTTCGAACACGATTTTGGGTCGGGACGGGAAACGCAATTGACCGATTTTCCGGCGGACGCGGTGTCTAGCCGAGGATTCAGCCTTTCCGCCGACGAATCTCGTATCGCGTATGTCGATGCTCAGCAGGGCCAGCGCGACATATGGGTGAGACTGCTCTCCGGAGGCAACGCAGCACGCGTCACCAATGACGCCGCGCGCGACTACAATCCAATCTTTCATCCTGACGGAAAGCGGATACTCTTTACCTCAGTGCGAGGGGGAATCCAGCAGGTATGTCTGGTATTCATCGGCGGGGGCGATCCGGTTCAGATCACGCTACTGGATGTAGATGTCGATCTGACGGACCTTTCGCGCGACGGCAGCCGAATTCTCTATTCGCTGTCAAAGGATGAAGCGGATCTCTGGCGCGTTGACGTCGCTTCCGGTCGAGCGAGCCAGGTCACCTCAGAGGTTGGCATCGAGTTCTGGCCTAACCTTTCGCACGATGGCCGCCAAATAGTTTTTCAAGCAGCGACTCTTGCCAGCCTGATCAGTTCACAGCTCCGTTTCAACATCCTGTCGAAGCCCCTTGAGGAGGGCAGCCGAGCGACGGTCGTCTCCTCTGATGGATTCTTTCCACAGTGGTCGCCCAACGGCGAACGCATCGCGTTCCTTCGCAGCGAAAACGCCCGCCTCGCCATCTGGGTTGCACGCACAGCGGGTGGAAATCCCGAGCGCCTGACGAGGGCCGAAGTGATATTTGGCGGTTTTTCGAAACTGCCCTACAACCACATTCAAACGTCGGACTTTTCATGGTCACCTGACGGTAGTCGGATTGCCTTCAGCGACGGGAAGACCATTCGATCCATTAAGACGGAGAGCGGCGCAGAAGCGGAGGTGGTGCCTGGCCCTGCAGAGAAATCGCTTGTGTTGAATCCCGCCTGGTCTCCTGACGGGCAGCAGATTGCGTTCCAGTCACGGACGGTCACCGGGGGCGTCATGAAGTCCGCGATCTGGCTTTCGGCGGGAGGTCAATCGCAAGCAGTGTTCGAGAGCGATCGCCCAGTCAGTGTTATCGGTTGGACTAACTCGGGTCGCGATCTGCTTGTCAAAGTATGCGACCCGAAAGATGAGTACTCATCAATACCCGTTGCAGTCGATATTTATCAAATTGGCGCCGGAAACGGTGAAGCACACCTGGTATTGAAGCTTCCACAAACGTACGTTGGCAATATTCAGCCTTCCCACGATGGGCGATTTTTGGCTTTTGTCGACCGCCCCGCGAAGGTCGACACCATCGAGGTTCTTCAGGTCTCGAAACGCAAAGTTCAACAAGTGCTCCAGGGTGACGACCAGCGCAGCTATTTTTCGGGGATCAATTGGTCGGCCGACAGCAAATCGATCTATTACTCGAAACATACAAACACCCGTGCGATCTCGATGATCGATCACTTCAAATAGGAGGAAAAGTAGATGCCGCGAAAGAATAAGAAGGGGGCCTCGGCGAAGGCCGTCAGCAAGAAGGCACCCGTCAGTTCGAATGAAGTTAGCAATGCCCTGATCAATTTCCGGACTTTTGTTGATGCGGTCGAAACCGGCGGCCTCCGCTACGGCCTCAGCGGCGATAGTCCTGAGGAATGTGTCAAGCGGCTGAGCAAGCTGGCAGAGAAGGTTAAGCCGATTGCGAAGCGCATCAGGAAGCTTCTGGAAGAAGGCAGCACTACGGCCAACAGGGAAGCCGCCACGGCAACTACGAAGGCGACAGCCGACGGCTCCGCTGATGTCGGTGACCCGTGCCCGGAGGGGTTCTTCCCATGTGCGGGTGTCTGCCTTCCGTGGCCTTGTCCGGACGGTGGAAACAACTGAAAATTGCCAACACGCGCCCGAAGCGGTCTCGATTGCTGTCACTAGTCCGTCACAGAAGCGTCCTGCTCTCCATCACTTTGACAGCGGCAATGCTCGTCTCTGCGGCTGGCGTAGTGGCCGCTCAAAATGCATCCGCGCCTCTCGAAGAGACCGGCGTGCCGCCAGAACCTCAGCCTGCTGCACAAACCAAATCTTCCCCCTGGAGGTGGACCTTCACAGTTCGGAATCGGACCGGATACCGTCTCGACCAGCCAAGAGTCATCCAGATGTCGCGATCGATCCTGGAGGCCAAGGGTACCGTCAAGATCAGCGACGGCTGGCGCATCACGGCTGAGCTACGAGCCCATTATGATCCGGTTCGACGGCTCGGATATCCACCTCGGTTGTGGATCGATCCAAGGCAGTTAGCGATTGATGGAAAGATCGGGAAGGTCGATCTTCGTTTCGGGCTGCAGCAAATCGTCTGGGGCGAAGCGGATGGCCTCCGCGTCTTGGACGTCATCAATCCACTCGATTACAGGGAGTTTATTCTCGAGGACTTTCTCGATTCACGCCGGCCGCTGTGGGCGGCGCGGATTGAGGCGCCTTTGGCTGGCGGTACTCTTCAGTTCGTCGGCGTGCCTTACTTTGTACCCGGCCGGTTGCCGGGGCCTGAGGATGAATTCGGGTCGGGATCCGTTTTCGGCTCCGGATTGACCGGTCACGTAGCGGGACTCCCTCCCTTCGTCTCTGTCCGCGCCTTGCCCGCAGAACGTCCCGGCTATCGCCTCAGCTCAAGCCAGGCCGGTGTTCGGTACCGACGGAGTATTGGCGACTGGGATTTGACGGCCAACTACTTCTACGGTTGGGAAGACATCCCAACGAGCTACGTGGGTGGGATCGAATCGGGCGGCGCCGGGGCCAACCCGAACATTCTTCTCAAACCGCGATTTGACAGAAAGGAAGTTCTTGGCGTGACCGGCACGACGAATTACGGTCCTGTCGTGGTGCGACTCGAGGTTGGCTGGAATCGCCGGAAGTTCGTGCCGTCGCGAAATCCAACTCTGGATGGTGGGTATGCGCGAGGTGGTCAGTTCTCGGGCGTTGTGGGCGTCGATTACTCACCGGCCTCGTGGTTGTGGACCAGCGGCCAGTACTTCCTGCAAGTCAGCGCTGCGCCCGGTGCGTCGCTGTTGCTGCCGCGCTGCAGCAATCTGGCATCGTTCTATGCGCGCACCAACTTCTTTCGCGAGAAGTTCCGCCCGGAGATTTTTGTTCTTACCGGGCTCAACCAGAAGCAGTACATGATTCGACCACGGGTGATCAGGGCGTTTGGGGATCACTTTAGCGTGGGAGCGGGTGCTGATTTTCTGGGCGGAAGTGAGACCACGACTTTTGGATACTTCGGTACACGCGACCGCGCGGTCGTGGAATTGAAGTGGATGTGGTGATTAAATCAGACGACGGAAGGGAAGGGCTACTTGAAACACCAATTCGAGCAGATCAACGGACTCAGGTTTCATTATGTGATGAATGGGCCGGAAGAAGGCAAAACCATGCTGTTTCTTCACGGTTTTCCGGAATTTTGGTACGAATGGCGAAACCTCTTGATCGAGTTTGGGAAGGATTATCAGGCGATCGCCCCGGATCTGCGTGGATATAATCTGACCGAGAAGCCCTTGACGGTTGAGGACTACGCCGTCCGCCTTATTGTTTCGGATATTAAAGCGTTTTTTGATCGCTTCAGCCCCGGGCGGAAGGCAATTCTTGTAGCGCACGATTGGGGAGGCGCGGCAGCCTGGGCTTTTGCAATTGCGTTTCCGGAATATCTTGAGCGCCTGATTATCATCAACGCACCGCACCCGGGCGTGTTTGCCCGTGAGCTGACACACAATCCTGAGCAACAGCAGGCGAGCGCGTACATGCTGACATTTCGTACGCCGGGAGCGGAGGACCTTCTCAGCAGGAACAATTATCGTGCCCTGTCACGCGC
>JBDTUW010000342.1:0-5418 GCA_040007555.1 Acidobacteriota bacterium
CAAATAAATCCGCCGCCGCTAAGATGACCGAAGAACCCGCTTGCCTTCGGGTTTAGTACTCGAGTTTCCGTCATCTGTCCATAAGGAATTTGGACGCCGCTCTGCGGTGTTGGTTGTCGGGGGCGGGAAGCGTCAAAAAAAGAGGAGCGGCCCTTATCGGACCGCTCCCATTGCTACAGAGCAAATATCGGGAATCTGTTAGAAGTTCAACTTCAGCGCCGCCTGGACAACGCGGGCACCGAAGTTAAGACCCGTGATGCGTCCAAATGTGGCGCTGTTGACATTGGCATCGCCGACAAAGAACAACGGGTGATTAAGGAAGTTGAAGAAGTCAACGCGCAGTTCGATGTTGGTCGATTCCTTGATTCGCGTCGACTTCTTGAGCCCGAAGTCCCACGAGGTCTGCGACGGCCCGTCGAATTGCAACCGCTGCAATGATCCAATGGTGCCAGCATTCGGATTAAAGAATACCTGCCCGGGGAAGCTCGCCACGTTACCCGCGACATCGGCACCCACGCCACGACCCGTTGTCGGATCGATAACCTTGGGATCGATAAAGTAGACCCGCCCATCAGCAAGCTTGCGAATTCCGAAAAGCTCCTTGATCTGGCTGCTCGAGAGCGTCGAGTCCGCCGGGTTCCCAGCCGAACGTCCAGCGCGATTAAAGCTTCCGCGGCCTGACAGGATCGAAATAGGCGCACCACTCTGCGCGTGGATAATCGAGGTCACCTGCCAACCTCCGACAATCCTGTCCATAACGCCGCCACCGCTCAGGAATTTCCTTCCGGAGCCGAAAGGAAGCTCGACGATGACGCTTGCGTTCAGGACGTGAGTGACATCAAAGTCCGCTCGCGTCCTTTCCAGCCCACGGCGGTTGTTGTCGATGAAGGGCTCGAATCGCGACTGAGCAGTTCCTGTCGAGTTGCTGAGGACCTTGCTGAAGGTATAGTTGACCTGTCCGAAGATACCACTCTTGAATCGGCGACGCGCTTCGAGCTGTAGCGCGTGGTAGTCCGTCTTGCCACCATTTTCAATGTTGTCCGCCGCATAGACGCCTGGGTTGCCTCCGCCTCCATAGAAGAAGGCTCGCGACTGAGTCGCAACAGCCGCCCCGGACGAAGCCAGGTAGAAATCTGCCAGCCGACCGACCTCGCCTTGCTGGATAGCGGTCCGAACCGTCGCATTGGTCAGCGCACCGCCGCCGAAGTTCGGGATAATAGTCAAATTCTGACTGCCTGTGATTGCCGCGTTAAACACCGGATTGAAGACTCCAGTCGACGCGAGCGACAGGAAACCGTTGCTCTGCGCGCGTTTGAAGTCCGCCAGAAAGTCCGCATTCTTCAGAGGATCGACCTGGTTGAGGTCCACTCCCTGCCAAATGTCGCGGCCCAGCGTGGCGACATAACGCGCTTCAACCGCAAGATCCCAGCCGATTTCTCGCTCCACGCTGACACTGATCTGGTGGACATACGGCTGCTTGATGTTCTTGTCGATTCCGAAAGCAGCCGAAGTCAGGCTGAGTCCGATTTGATCAGCGTAGGTGCGCGGCACTTTGAAGGTAGGCGTCGGAATCCCCGGCAGCCCAGCGTTAAAGAAACCATACAGCGGGGCCGTGTTGGCAGCCGTGGTGGTCAGACCGGCGTTGCCGACTCCGGCATTTCGCGCAACCGTGATCGTCTCCTCGTTGACGAAAGCCATCGTGTACCCGGCTCTGATCGAGGTCTTGCCATCCTTGAACGGATCCCACGCCAGACCGACGGTCGGACCAAAGTTGTTTCTATCCTTGTCGTAAAAACCACCCTTTACGAAGTCAACCACGCCATTTGGATTGAGCAGCGCGTCGCGCGTACTCCCCGTCACGACGGGAAGCAACTGCAGATTGTCCGATTCCGTGAGCGGGCTGAAGTACTCCCACTTCAAGCCATACCGCAGCGTCAGGTTTGGACGGATCCTCCAGCTGTCCTGCAAATAGAACGCGTAGTTGTTCAGGTTGTAGTTGTTGACCTGCGGAATCCCTCCGACAAAGCCCGTTGTCTGGTCCTTGACGAAGTAGGTCTGTGAGGTGCTGGTATAGACGCCAGCCAGGAACGATCGCAGAGCGTTGGCGTTGGCCAGGTCAGCAGCAGCGATCGAGCTGCCTGGGAAGTTCGCGGCCGTCAACTGAACCGCTGCTGGCGCGGCCGCGCTAAAGCCAAAGTTGAGAACCTGGAAGCGGTTTGCAAAATTGTATGGCTGGACACGGATCTGCTGCAGGCTGCCACCAAACTGGAGCGAGTGGTTGCCAGTCACATAGGAAGCGTTATCGATATATTGACGGGTCCGTGTGTCACGGCCCTGAGGCTGGAACGCCACCTCGCGAAGGGTCACACCAACCGGTAAGCCATAACTCAGACCACTGAAGTTCTCAATGCTGTTGAAGGCCACCGGCGCCAGGTTGACACCGATTCGAAGTTCGTTATTCAGCCTCGGTGAGGCAGTCCAGCGCCACGCACCGACGATCAGCTTCACCGTCGAGTCGGTAAAAACCTTTGGCCGCAGATTAACGAGATCGAGGTCAGTCCGGTCGTCGGTTTCCCTTAGCCGTGTATGAATGAACTCGAAGCGATGATTCAATGTCGCCTGGTAGTCAAAACGCATCGAGTACTGATCGCGGTCGTTCTTGTCGCTCTGATTGAAGCGATAGCCGGCCGTATTGAGAAGACGCGTCGCAGAAGAGTTGCCGACGTCAAAGTTATTGGCCAGTGAAGCGGAGGGGATGCCCTTTAGTAAGTCACTCCGCACTCTTGGATCAAGCGACAGGCCCGGGAGTTGATTGATGACGTTGATCGTCTGAACCGTGCCATCGCTCGGACGAACATAGCGAAACACTCCATCGACCAGATCGTTGTACGCCGGGATGGTATTGTTCTGCGTCGTCTGCGTGCGCTGACGGAAGCTCTCATACGCGAAGAAGAAGAAAAGCTTGTCCTTGTTGTCGTTCCATCCGCCAAGAGGTCCGAAGACCTTCCTTGGCACCAGGATCGGACCGCTGAGATTGCCGCCGAACTGGTTGCGATTCAGGAACGGACGCGGGATCGTTTTCCCCGTCAAAGTACTGACCGTCCGGTTGTTAAACCAACTATTGCCCGAGAGCGCCGAATTGCGGTTGAATTCGTAGAGCGATCCGTGAAAGTCGCTCGCTCCTGACGGTGTTACCAGTTTTACCTGCGAAGACCCACCCGCGGCATCGGCGCCCTGGGTGTTGGTCGTGATCGTGAACTCGCCGATCGTATCAGAGGTGGGCCGGTTCGGCACAAAGTCGAGCGAATTGACGCGGATAAAGTTGTCCTGGATGTTAATGCCATCCTGCGTCAACTGCGTCCAGGTAGGACGACCGCCATTGATCGTGGTATTGGTACGCGTCGGGAGGCCGACAACACCCGCCTGAAGACGAATCAGGTCGATCGGATTACGGCCATTGAGCGGCAGGTCGACGATCTGACGACGACTCACCGTGTTGCTGATCTCTGGCGAACTCGTGTGGACCAGATCGGTGCCCGCTGTCACCTGAACCACCTCACTCGTCTCACCAACCTCAACCTGAGCGGTGAGCGAGTAATCCTGACCTGGATCGACCTTAACCTCGGTGTAGGAGGCCGTCTTGAAGCCCTTAAGCTCAATCTTGACGGAATACGATCCATTGGTCAGTTGTGGAACAACGAATCCACCTTCCGAACTTGTCGTCGCGGAGGCGATCTGCTGTCCTGTGAGTTCATTGGTGACGGTCACCTTGGCGCCGGGAACCACAGCTCCAGTCGGGTCACGCACCGTACCAACGATGCGGCCGAGCGTAGTCTGTGCAAGCGCGAGTCCTCCCAGCAACGTCAGCGCTCCCAACGTCAAGATCAATGTCCTAAACGATCGCGAGCTGTTCATCTTCGAAATCTCCTTTGGGCGATTCTCTATCGGGTCGATTCATGGGAATTCTCTTATTTCCCATCCTAAAAGGACCCTTGTGACTGTCTTGAAGAATTTACAAGAACTTGGTTCCTATGTGTGTCCATATCTTCGCAACCGTTATGCCACTAACTGGAAACGATATGTGTGCCAGATTCTCCTATGCTTTGCAGGCCTCAGGACGCCTCTTGACCCGGACTCAACCATTCCAGTCTCCATTTTTCTGGAAAGACTCTATATTTTCGGATTTACACCTGTGTTCTTGTGACGAGCTGGGTTAGCAAAATACAATCTTGCGGATGGGAGGCGAGGAGCTACGTCTGGCGATGGTCGTCAAACAGGTGTTGGCGCCGGTGGGGACCTGATCCCTAGGGCTCCGAAGGCTTGAGATTGCGATCGAGCTTGACGGTGATGCGGAACCGGTTAGTCACACCGCTGAACCGAAGATCCTCGATATCAACCTCTGCCCCATCGCCGACCTCCCTTGCTCGAAGAACGGGAAATCTGGCGAAGCGCAGGAACCTGCGCGCCCTCTCGGTCTGGCGAGCCGCTTCGATTGCGTCCGGCTGTCCCTGCTCGCGCGGCACTCGTTCGAGCACCGGACCCTTTCCTGCAACCAACTGAAGATCACCAAAGTGGAAGGCTGTTTCTGTCGCGACCATCGCTCGCCACCGAAGCGGATTGGCTTCTGTCGCCAATGCGCTTAGCTCGACGACCTGCTCGTTTGCAGAAATCGCCACGCGAGCCACTTCGGCCAGATTGAAGATCGCAATCCCATGCAAGACGGTCAGGAGCGCGAGATATAGACCGAGAGCAACGAGAGCGCACCTGTTAACCAACCGTTGCCCCCGGTCATCCAGCTTCACACCAAGCTTGAACATACCGGTCACCGCTACGAGCGTCAGCCACACGAGCCGGACGGTCCATCCCATCGGGGCCAGGATGAGCAGCAGTGTCAGGGCCGCAAAAAGCAGTACCCAGAGGAACTGGCGAGAGCGTGTTGCTGAGGTCGCAAGAAAGACGGCCCCTCCGACACCGAGCCATATCCATGGGTCGGCCACAAATGCGATATCCGAGAAGAACCAGCGTTCACTCCACGGCAGAAACGGGCGCCAGCCGTATGAGTTGGTGAAATCAAGGAACGGGTGAGTCGCGGTCCCGATGAGACTGAGTGCGAGCAGCGGCCAGAACCGCGCCCGCCTCCGTGAACAGAGCCGGCGTGAGCAGAGATAGACGACAAGCGCGAGAAGTAGCGCAAGCAGCGGAAATCCTATCAGCGAATGGGTGATCCCCCGATGCCATTCGAGGTACGCCATTGGCCCAAAGACACCCGAGACGATGTCGATATCCGGGATGTTGGCGGCGATAATCAGCGTGGGGGTCGCGAGCGGTGTGACTCGCTTAAGGCCGGATTCAGCAAGCGCGGCGCCGACCAGGGTGTGGGTCAGGTTCTCCATGCGGGGGCAGCGGTCAGGCGACAGG
>JBDTUW010000343.1:0-5396 GCA_040007555.1 Acidobacteriota bacterium
CCTGGAAGTGCAGCGCGTCCTTCCCCCCTCCGTCGTTGCAGTCCCTACTGTCCCTTCCTACGTGGCGGCACGTGGCGTGTGTCCCGAGGGTGCCGAATAGTAATTTCTACCTTCAAATGTTAGACTGCGCGCTCATTTATCGAGAACCGCAAAACCTGCTTTCAGATAGGACAGATGTTCACCAATAGACGACTGATTCCGCTCTTTATTGTAGTCTTCGTCGACATTCTCGGGTTCAGCCTTATCCTTCCGCTGCTTCCTTATTACGCGACGAGCTTCAATGCATCGCCCCAGACAATCGGGTTCCTCGTTGCGTCCTATTCCGTGTTCCAGTTCTTCGGCTCGCCCATCCTCGGCGATCTGAGTGACCGCTATGGGCGAAGGCCCCTGCTGCTCTACAGTCAAATCGGCTCATTTGCCGGTTTCATACTAATGGGCGCAGCGATTCATCTTCCGCACACTCTGGTCTGGCTCTTTGTCGCGCGCATCATTGACGGCATCTCAGGCGGCAACCTGACGATCGCTCAGGCGTATATCGCCGATGTCACAAAACCGGAAGAACGTGCCAAGGCCTACGGCTTGATCATCGGCGTCGCCTTTGGTCTCGGCTTTCTGATCGGCCCGGCTCTCGGCGGCTTCCTCTCCGACTTCGGCTTCGATGTTCCTGCCTATGCCGCCGCCGCCATGTCGCTGACCAGCATTACTGCCACGATATTTCTGCTTCCGGAAACACAGCATGTCCGTGATCCTGACCGTAAGACCGGTTTCGCTGCGTATGCGAGGGTGTTTGACTATCTCAGCATCCCTGGTTTGAGGCGCCTTTTGGTGACTTTTCTTTTCTTCGCGCTTCCCTTTTCGCTCTACATCTCGATGTTCGCGCTGTACGCGGACTATGAGTTGCGATTTACAGCGAAACAAACGGGTTACTTTCTCGCCTTTGTCGGATTGCTTGGCATCATCTGGCAGGCTGGGATAGTCGGGCCGGTGGTCAAGCGCTTTGGTGAGCGACGAACGATGCTGGCAGGGTTGTTTTTTAGCGCGGTCGGCATCTACGCGACGATCTGGGTTGACGTCTGGTGGAAGCTCGGGATCGTGGCATTTTTCTTTTCCCTCGGAAACAGTATTACTCGGCCTTCGCTGACGAGTCTCATCACCCAGGCTGCGCCTGCGCAACGCCGGGGAGGAGTTCTGGGCGCCACCACAGCCATCGAGAGTTTCTGTCGAATCATCGCCCCAATTATGGGTGGCTGGATCATCGGGGGATTGCATCCGACGTGGCTCGGCTGGATCGGTGGCTCGATGTTTGTCGTCGCGATCGTGGTTGCTGCCGGCGCGAGGGATTACTTTGCCGGCACACAGGAAAGCGAGCCGGCAGTTTAGGCCTCCACGACCTTTGAGTAGGCGAATACTTCGATCCGAGATTTCGGCAACAAATGGAAAAGGAATCCATCGATTTCCTCCTCAAGCTTGGCCGTGCCCTTCACACGTACGGTTCGGCTGCCAATCGACTTGAGGATGTCCTCGATCAGGTATCGAGCAAACTTGGCTGCGAGGGTCAGTTCTTTTCCACACCGACCTCGATCTTCGCCGCATTCGGCTCAGACGGCGAACAACGCACCTATCTGATCCGCGTCGAACCGGGCGAAGTGGACCTCGGAAGGCTCTCCGATCTCAATGACATTGTCATCGATGTCCTGCGTGGTAGCTGCACCACCGCTCAAGGTGCAGGACGTATCGACAAGATACTTGAAGCCGGGCCGCGGTATGGTCCCGTTCTGGACGTGCTGTCGTTCGGCGCCATCTCGGCTGCAGGCGGAGTGTTTCTTGGAGGAGGGCAAAGAGAGCTGCTCGTTTCAACGGCGCTCGGTGTGTTGATCGGACTGCTTTGGCTCTCGACCCGAAACTCACCCGCGTTTGGACGCGTTTTTACACCGGTAGCGGCGCTGATCGCTTCCATGCTGGCGACATTGGCTACCAAATGGCTGGGAGGTTATTCCGTCCTCACGGCAACGCTCGCGGGTTTGCTTGTACTCGTTCCCGGCTTGATGCTCACAGTTGCGATGCGGGAGCTTTCGACCAAGCATCTTTCATCCGGAACGGCTCGTCTCAGTGGCGCATTCGTTGTCTTTCTTGAACTGATCTTTGGCGTCGCTCTCGGGACCCGGCTTGCATCCCTCATGATCGAGCGTCTGCCATCAGGCCGTCACCTTCCCCTTCCATGGTGGGCTGAGTATCTCGCGCTGCTGGTGGCACCGCTTGCCTTGACCGTCAGGCTTCGGGCCCACCCGCGGGATGCGCCTCTGATGGTCCTTGCGGGGATACTGGCGGTGACGGGAAGCCGATTTGGCTCGTACCTTCTTGATCCACAGTTGGGCGTGTTCGTTGGAGCAGTGACGATTGGTGTCGCGAGTAATCTCTACGCCCGAACCTCGAATCGTCCCTCGCTCATCCCGTGGGTGCCGGGTCTGCTGCTACTGGTGCCGGGGAGCGTAGGCTTCAGAAGTCTCACCTCTCTCATGGACTCCGATGTCGTTCTTGGAGTCGAGACGGCGTTTAAGATGATCCTCATCGCGGTCGCGCTTGTCGCCGGTACGTTGATCGCCAACGTCATCATCTCGCCCAGAAAGCTATCGTGAGGTAGTACTCAAGGACGAAATCAGCGCGCCGCGGCAGGCGAGTTGGCGGCAAGGACTCGGTAAGTACGCGGGTCGGCTCGCAGGTAGAGTTGGTCGGCCTCTCGTGTCACTTCACCAGTGATCTCAACTGGCTTGGCAACGAGATCGAGAATCTCCCGGCCTACGGCGACGCCTTCAACAGTTGTCAGCCAGAGCGCAGACCGCTCGCCATTCGCATTTTCGACCACAAACAACGCTGGGACACCGCCACTAATACAACGGATGGCGCATTCACGATGCGTGGTTCTGCTTCCTGGATTCATGACTCCCAGATAGCATTTGCTGTCAACGATCTCACCGCTGAGAGTCTGCACGCCTAAGAAATCCCGATTGACAGGCACCTTCAATCCTTCTTCAGGTATGACCTCGAGAGTGCCATCGGCAATCTCGATCATGCTAAGGCCATCACGGTAGATAAGAGTCCCCCGGAGCTTAACCCGGCGGCCCTCAAGTCCGGTTAATTGAGTCTGCGCGCCATGTTTGCCAACAGCAACCAGGGCATAGCGAGATTGTGTATTGGCAGCAATGCCGGGACGTTCGACATTGAGCGTCGGGAAGGGACGTTCGCGAATCACGCCTTCAAACTCGCGTTGCTGCCCATACTCAAAAACGGCAGCCGGGAGCCTCTTCTGACCAACCACCAGAAAAACTCCTACGAGCGCCAGTACCAGGAGCAACAGCCACGCGAGACGTCGAACCAAGCTTCCAATCCCGGGAGCCGGTTGCGGTTCGTATCCTACATAAAACTCGTCCGGCTCACTCTCAAGCATCCTGGATACCTCCGCTTGCCGTGTCTGATCTGATCATCGCCGGCTGAACAAAAGTGCCGGGAGAGTTGGGGCGTGGATCGACCAGGACGCGACCATTTCTCAGCGCGACCCTGAAGGTCGGCACCTTCTCGACAAATGGAGGCGGCGACGCGCCTGACTCCGGCAGGTACTGAAAGCCGTGCCACGGACAGGTCACACAGCCGTTGATGATCCTGCCCTCACCCAGCGGCCCGTTCTGATGCTGGCAGACATTCGAGAGCGCCGAGACCTTGCCATCGTATTTGAACACAGCGACGCGCTCTCCAGCGATAACAGCTATCCGCGCTCGGTTCTCCGGAATCTCGGCGACAGAGCAGACGTCGACATAGCCGTCGGTAATCTCCGGAACTTTCCTGTCCTGACGGTCTTCCCTCAGCGCTGCCACACAGTGCAGAGTAAGTATGCTGGCCATTCCCACAAACAGCGCGGAAACAAGGATGGGATTCGTCTCAGCCTGCAGAACCCCAAACACAACGTGCGCGACAAGCAGGCCGTAGGCGACATACACCAGCATATGCAGCCTCTTCCAGACCGGGGCGCTGAGATTCGTCAGCCAAAAGTCGTGACTCGTCGCCGCCATCACAAAGAGAATGCAGAGAGCCGCGAAACCAAGTACCTGAAACGGGAAGTCTGACAGACTGCGATAATGAACGTTTCCGCCGAGAAGACTGACAAGCGGGTTGACGTCTCCCATAGCGTGAAACTGAACAATCGAAAACACACCGTGGACGCTCGCCACCAGAAATGTCGCCACACCAAGGTGCCGCCGGTTGTAGAGCAGCGGAAGAAAGCGAGGCGAGAGTCTGCACAGCGGCCCGATCACTAGAACAATATGCAGAAGCAGGAAGGCTAGCGTCCCGAATCCGCGAATTATCAGGGTCTCAATCGTGGTATTCGGATTCCACACGGAACCAAGTGCTACAAATACCACGAGGTAGACGATCACGCCCGTGGCGATGACGAGATCGTACCTTCTCTTCTGAATGTTCCACCCGATTGAATTATAGCCAACGCTCATTTCGTTCCCCCGCTCGCGACTTCCTGCCACGGAGAGACGCTGATCACCTTGCGATGCGCATTGGAATAGAGGAGAAGAAAACCGGATGAATCCGGCACCGACTTCGGCACAATCAGCCGACGTACCTGGCTTCCCTTCAGCGAGCCAAGCAAGACGGCATTTTCCCCGGGCACACCGTCAGATGTTCCCTGCTCATCCCAATAGACAAGTACATCCGGTTCGGTTATCTCGCGCGCGGGAGCCAGGTAGAGCAAGCCACTCTCCTTACCATTTGAGATCTTCTCAAAGAATACTCTGAGTTCGGCGCCAGGCAAGTTGTGCAGTTTCGCGCGAATGCCAGGTTGAGAAGGCTCGTCGGGCAACTTCGAAACACGTGGAAACGAAGGTCGTGCCATCAATCCAAGGATGAGGAGTGTGGGAAGCACGACGGCGAGCGTGAGCATCGCACGCCGGTGCCATTTTCTCAGCGAGTAGATCATTTCGCGCGCTCCAGCGCTGCCTCTCGGTGCGAATTGCGCTCGACCCGAGGCGATTCCTGACCACCCAACAGACGGAGGAGAAGGTAGGGCCAGAGCGCAATCGAGCCGGGCAGTATCAGAAGTCGAAACCAGATCGATGAGCCGCGAGCAGCTTTATCAAGTCGCTCAACGCCCGCGACCACAAAGTACACCGCAAATAGAGCCCCCGCGACGAAGTATGCTTCGGCAACCAACAGAAACCAGACGATCATGATCACCTTCCTGGAACCAGTAATATCGACACATGCGACGATACAACCGCCTGCAAGTCAATCCATCAATACAATGGAAATATTCCAGGTCGACCGGTATCTACGCTGAAGGCCGAAACCAAATATCGCTTCCCGGAGAATATGGAGGATCGTCTGTCAGAGGC
>JBDTUW010000344.1:0-5375 GCA_040007555.1 Acidobacteriota bacterium
GGGAGCAAGCGGCACCCATCCGATCCAGTCGTACTTGCCATCGCGATAACCACGATAGCCGCCACGAGACCCGTAGAACGCGACCAGCGCCGGTGACCACGACCACCCAAAGCCAGTACCAAATGAGACCCTCGGCACCCAGCACCAGCGGTTCCCCCAATACGCCCAGCGGCCGTAGTGGTATGGAACCCATCCCCACGGTTCATAGCCGATCCAGGTCCAGCCATAAGACTGATACCAACGCCAGCTCCCCGTTCGGTAAGGCGCCCAGCCGGCGGCCACGATCCGTGGAGACCAGACCCATCCGTAGCCCGGTGCCTCATACCAGTCGCCGTAAAGATCCAGGTCATAAACGCCGGGAATGTATGCCGGAACGTAGCGAGTACTGCGTAGGTCAGCTCGCGCGAAGAGTTCTTCGTCGCGCCGATCGTTCCAACGATCCCAATCATCTCTGTCGTCGATCTTGCGCACCTGATAGAGCGAAGGGTCCGTCCCTTCGACGACGATCCGGCGGCCTTCCTTGACCGCAATCGTCCCCAGCTCCTTGTTGAAGACTTCGGCCGAACCCCGCCTGACAATCAGTTCCGTAGTGCCATCATCGGCAACATTAATCCTGTAGCTGCCCTCGCGGAGCAACGTCATGGCGATTACGGGAGAGTCGACTTCGAAGTATATGGGCTGGTCGTTGTCAGCTTCACTGGCATCGACAGTCTGAAGTTTGCGCCGATCCAGATTTCCGATGCGAAATGTTGCAGTGCCAATCGACAATGCGAACTGCATGGTCGCGTTGTTGAACTGAGTAAGCTTGAGATTGGTGTCGTGACTGAGACGGACCAGGTTCCCCCCGGTCAGTTGCACCTCAGCGCGGCCATTCCGGCCGGTGTAGAGCTGATCATTCTCGTCCAAGGGCAGATTCGCCGTCGCCTCGAACCATTGATCACGCTTGTCCGCCGCGCGCTGAACGTTGACTTCGCCTTCAACAAGGCTGACTCGGGCGATCCGCACCACACGCCCTTGCGCGGATGTTGCGACGTTGATCGCCAGTAGGCACAAGACGATGCCCAAATGAGAATATCGGCTGGACTCCTTCGGGGTAGATCGGGCTGGAGCAGGATATTGCATGATTGTTCCTCCACGCTTTGGGTGTACTTATACGCCAATTCGGGCGTTGAGCGTTACGGAAAATACGACTAGCGCTACTTGCCACCGCAAGAGCAAATCAGGTGCCGCCCAGGATTATCTTCAACTAATTGATTCTATAGAGGACGCGTGCGGCGCTCAGTACGCATCCACACCAAATGGAATACTCATTTGCCGGAAAGGTATTGGCAGGTAGCTTGCCTAGGGTCGCGCGAATCATTTAGTCTGGAATGAGGAGGAGGGAAACTTGAGCCGCAAGGACGGAGTAGAGCGCGCGCAGGCACTGTTGCTTAAGGAGCGGCATGGGGTTCTGTGCACGCTCTCGCAAACGCTTGACGGATGGCCATTCGCATCGCTCACTCCCTATGCGTTTGCGGCCTCGGGAGAGCCAATAATTCTTACCAGCACAATTGCGGAGCATACGCGCAACATCTACGGTGACGCCCGGGTAAGTCTCTTCATTCTTGATTCGGAGTCATTGGCGAACCCTCAGGCGGGAGCTCGATTGACAGTCATGGGCCTCGCAGAAGCAGTCGAGGATAGTGCAGTTGAGGATGCGAGGGCGCGCTACCTCGCGCGCTTCCCCGAGGCGGCGACCTTTTTCCAGATGCACGATTTCACCCTCTTCAAGCTGAGCATCGAGCGCATTCGCTTCATCGGAGGCTTTGGGGATATCTTCTGGATCAACCCGGGGGAGTTGCTCCCCTGGTGAAGGTTCGGGTGACAGGGCGCGCAAAGTAGCAGAGTGCGAGCGGCAGATCCCCATCTCAAGCCCGCACTTTGCATCTTCGCGTCGTCGCGCCGGACCGAAGGCCCCCACCTACGGTCTGACGGCACCTTGAATTCCTCGCCGCCTTTCCCGCCCCGCGCGCACGAGGCGCGTCCCAATCACAAAGCCGATGATGGCCATCCCGATACCCGCCACGACGTCGACAACGTAGTGGTACCTCCCGTAAATCGTCGCAATGCAGATCGCGATCACCACCGGCGTCAGCCAGTATCCGACGCGACGCGCATATCGCCAGGCGCAGAGCAATACGACGACGGAGCCCGAAACGTGGGCGCTGGGAAATGCTCCGCCGTGCACACGGCCATACCGCTCGATCCAGTTGATCACCGCCGTGAAAGGTCCGCCCGTCAGCTCAACCTTCTGCAACGTTCTCAAGGTGTGATACGGACTCTCGATCGGGAAGAGCACGAAGATGAGATAACCAAGGTAATAGGCCACACATGTCGAGACAAGCAGCACCTGAAAGGGCGTTCGCTCGCCTCGTCGCGAGAAATACACCGCCAGTCCGAGCGTCAGAAACAGATAAGACGTATACGCAAGTTGCAATACCTCGGTCACGGCGTAGTTGCTGTACTGCTCAATCCAGACAGTCGGGTGCACGCCAAACAGGGAATACTCTGCGGATATCAGCAGTCGATCGAACCAGCCCGGATGGATCGCATGAACGATAAATCCGATCTCCTCAAAGAAGAATCCGAAAAGCAGAACCGGATACCAGTTCCCGATCGCCGCCGCAGTACGGCTACCCTGCCCACGAAACATGGCCAACAGACTGATAGAGGCGATCAACGTCAGATGAATCGCCCCGATTGCGAGCGCGTGCCGAACCTGTCCGTGCCTGACAATGACAAGCACCAGGACGAACGACAGATAGGCGATGGTCAATCGGTCCGCCATCCAAAGATGCCCATCTGCATTCCTGGCGCGCGCACGGAATCGGGAAAGAGCCCTCGGGGGCGTTCCCTCTACTCTATCCCGGACTTTCTCTGGCAAGTGCCACCCGCTTTCCATCAGGCGCTGACTCCTCTCGCCATCTCAAGGTTGAACCGCGGTTTGATTGGAGTCGTGAAGTCTTCGATCAACCAGCCTCGCATGTGCGCCAGCTGTCTTAACTGACGGTCGGGATTCGCTGCCACGGGATGGCCCACCTTCTCGAGAAAGTGCCGGTCGGTGTAGTGATTCCCGTAGGCGAAAGAACTCTTCGGATCGAAGGCGAAGCGACGTCCCAATTCGCGCAAACGGTCGACCTTTCCTTCACCAAATGGGTGTCCACCGACAATTCTTCCGGTCACCTGCTGCGCGACGGTTTCGAGATTGGTCGCGCTTACCGCGCGAACACCCAGTCGGTCAGCGAGCGGAGCGAGCAAGAGGTCGAGGGTTCCGGACAGCAGCGCCACCTGGTGGCCGGACGCCTGATGCCACCGCAGCCGGGTCAGCGCAGCAGGAAGTAGCCGCGGTGAGATCTCTTCATCGAGGCAGACGCGCGCGAGCATGGCCAATTTCTGCTGATCCTTCCCGCGCAGATAGTTCTTGTTCGCAACCCAGGGAATCCCCTCGAAGGCGCCGCTGATGAATCGGCCAATGTCACTTGATTTCAGCTCACCGCGCCGGATGAGGAAGTTGATAAAAATCCGTTCGAGCGATGCGCCAGTGAGCAGCGTCCCATCAACATCAAAAATTGCGGCGATCTTCACGGTACTCATTCAAACCTCAGCTAAGCTTGGGAAGCACATAATTCTTGCCAAAGAAACGTCGCCCTTCGATGATCACGGGGATGCCGCGGAGCAGGCAGAACGCGACACTTGCCAGTGCAAGCGCGACGGACGTGAAATAGAGCCCGCGAACCATCGCATCCCCGAGCACTGCCCGCCACTGGGGAAATTCCGCCAACGCCAGATGCGCACCCATTGCAAAGAAGGCCGCGCATTTGATGATCCCGTAGGCTGCCCTGCTCGCACGCGAACTCGCCAGCAGCTGCCCCCACCGGGACTGCATCATCGTCTTCTCGCCAAACGCCGTTTGCCCTTGCTTGTAGGCAATGGCGCGCAGAAAATCGGTCAGACACCCGCGCGCGATGACGATCGTGGGTAGCCAGAAAGAGATGAGACCGGCGGAGGCAAAGAAGATCCAATAGACGCTCTCAACGATGCGGTCCACGGCGATGTCGAAGGCGGCGCCTGCGTCTGATGCGAGTCGCCATCGACGCGCGACCATCCCATCCGCCGCATCAAGTGCGAGTGTCACAACCAGGAGCACCAGGGCTAGAGGGCTGGCGTAAGAACCGAGGCCGAAGAGCCCCAATGAGACAAACGCCAGACCAAGTCGGATTAGTGTGATCTGATTCGGCGACAGCATAGTGCTCCTTTCACTCAATATGGCCCTTTTGGGCCATCGAAACATCATCGGTAGTATCGGCACTCGGGATGGTTCGAAGCTTAGGCATTACAAGCTTAGGCATTACAAGCTTAGGCATTACAAGCTTAGGCATTACAAGACCTGTGCCAGCCGTGATTTGACTTACGAGGCAGGCTCGAAGTGATGTCGACGCTGGAGTTGCCTACGGATTGGCAACTGGAGCACAGAGTTTTAGTGACGATGTGAAGCGCCAGATATTTCTTTCGGCTGATGATTTTCGTCACCGCACGAACTTTGAGTTGACGGACACGTATGAGGTTCTATGCAGAGAGAAAAGGACACGTTTAAGTTTCTGCTCGCGGCGTCAGCGCTCACGATCGCGCTTTGGTTCATACCGTTCGCCTCATTCGCTGTATATCCATTTCGAATTTTCGTGACATTCATTCACGAAGGAGGCCACGCGCTCGCGACACTCGCGACGTTTGGCTCGGTCGAGAGAGTGGTGATCCATCCGAATGGAAGCGGTGAGACCTATTCGCTGGGCGGGCTGCAGCTGCTGATTGCGAATGCTGGATATCTGGCGAGCACACTCTTTGGCGCGGGTCTTCTGGTTCTCTGCCGGCGCGGAAAGAACGCGCGCGCTGCTCTTGGAGTGACGGCGGCAATCATTCTGGCGTTGACGGTCTTTTTTGCCGGGAACGTCTTTAGCTGGATAGCGGGGATTGTGCTGACCATTGGCCTGGTACTCTTTGCCTCAACGGCCAACGTGCGGGTAGCGCACTTTTTCCTGAGTTTTCTTGCGATCCAATGCTGTCTCAATGCGTTGTTTGACCTGCGAACGATTTTGCTGATTTCAACCCTGACAAATTCGCCGAGCGATGCATACAACCTCGAGCGACTGACGCATATTCCGGCGTTGCTCTGGGCCTCGGTCTGGGTAGTTGCCTCAGCAGTGGTGCTTTGGATCGCACTTAGGGCCCACGTCCGTGGCGGCGCCACAAGGGTGGGAGAGCTTGCGTTCCCGTGGCAGACCGCGGATCGATCGCGAAGCCGCGCGTCCTAGGGGTATCCGTTCGTAGTACCGCCTTTA
>JBDTUW010000345.1:0-5357 GCA_040007555.1 Acidobacteriota bacterium
TCTTTACCGTATGGGAAGTCCGAGTTGAAGTAGGTCGGGCTGACCGGCGCCGGCGGATGAAGCCTCGACTTGACGTGCCACGAACCGTCCGGCTGCTGTGTCTTAAGAAGGAAGCTGAGTCCCCGTTGATAGGCCCGGGAATCCACCGCAACCGCCGCAGCCTGGTGCAATGCTGAGAGCACTTCGCCGGTTGAGTACGCGTCGCTCGGCAGAGCCGGCAGTTGTGACCAGCCACCGTCCTCGCGCTGCTCGGACATGAGCTTCTCGGCGAGCTTCTTTCTCGCGCTTTCTGAAGCACCAGTCCAGCTCAGACCGAAGAGCTGGAAGGCTCGATCCTCTGTCGTCCTGGGCTGCGAGCGGAGCAACCAGTCACGGGCACGTGCGAGCCGCGAGTTTCTCTCCACCTTCAGTTGTTCGGGTAAATAGAGTCGCACGGCCTGAGCGCTGACTGCTGTCGCGGTAAAGAAACTCTGCGCCTGCGGCGGCCGAATATCGAACGTCGGCCAGCTGCCATCAGGCATTTGACGCGATGCGATGAACTGAGCGGACGCTGCCAACGAAAGATTGGGTTTGATACCCGCCGCATCTGCGCCCACCAAATAAAGAGCATCGTAAAAGACGTCGATATAAAAATCGCCCTGGACCGCGCTGTCGAGGTCCTTTAAGTACTCAAAAGAAGCCGCCGTGTGCTTTCGCGCGATGGTCTCATCTATTGGAATCGTTCGTTCACGCGCAAACTTAAAGGATATCTCCGGTAACAGCTGGTGATGACACGATGAACACGTCTGTTTCTCAAACCAGGTCTTTTGAGAATTCTGCATGGATTTGACTGCCTTCGCAGAAGCCATGCGCAATTCCTCGACAGCAACAGGCCTCGCGCCCGGTTCACTCGAAAAGTAGCCTGCAAGACCGAAGGTCAACAGTATTCCAATGACGATTTGACGCGGCATTTCCTGCCTCCTGCGAGAACCAATTTAGAGCGGCTCCTCGAGCACGGCCTCGATTCTCCTCGAGAGTTCAGCCTCGGAGAGACGAGTCGGTGAATAGAAACGAACCAGGCCCTTGCGGTCGATCAGTACAAAGGTCGGAGTGGCCGAGACACCGTAGCGCACCATTGTCTCGGTATCAATTGGAGCGGAGACGCCTTCAAGCCCGCCATAGAACTCGCTCCACACCTTTTGCATATGCTGCTTCTCTTCGTCCGGCGACGCCGGTTTTTCCGTTGCAGCTGTCCCGTAGAATCTCGTCGGCGCGATGATGGTTAGACCCCGAGACCTGTACTTCTGTAGCACGCGAGAGAGTGAAGCTGCCTGAGCCTTGCAATCACCACACCAGTGCGCCCACAGAAACAGCAGCACAGGCTTTCCTTTAAGCGCTGCCAGACGCGAAGGTTCTGAACCGACAAAGTTTGCAATGTTGAGCTCGGGCGCTGGCTGTCCTTCGAGTGACAGCAGATTGATGTTCTTGCGGATGCGTGTGCGGAGCCCGAGATCGGTCGCGTGTGCGAACTCGGTCTCGAGAAAGCGGACTGCAGACCCGCGACCCTCGCGGACGGCGAGCAACTTGCCTTCAACTTCGATGGCGGCGCCCAAAGGCGAGAGGAGTTCCGGCCTCTCCTGGGGAATCTCACGACGGAGTTCAGCTACGTGAGCGGCCGCCACATCGAGTTTGTTGAGCATCTCAGCCGCGCGAGCAAGCCAGCCGACGGCGTCGAGGTATTCGGGATCGACGCCAGTCTTCTTCTTATAGTCCTCGACCAGCGCCGTGGCGCTTGCCAGATCTCCGGCGGAAATCTTCGATCGGACCGCCCTTACAAGTTCTGCGGCACTCACGCTGGCAAAACCTAAGGTCAGGATCAGACATAGGATTGGAAAGAGTCTTTTGCGCAATTGCTCTGTCTCCTCTATTGCCCAGCATTCTGTGCCGCTGTTCCGCGGTCGGGGTGCCCGTGCGGCCGCGCCAGGTGCTTCAATCTCGGCGCGAATACTCCGCCCGAACGGCCAGGTCTTCAACGCCGTCCGGTGAGCAATTGTGCATGACCATTTGCAGTTTGCCCGCGGAATTTAGGCTGATCGTGGTTCGCCACCCCCAATCAGGATCCGGGGGGGCCTCGTAGAAGCCCTTAAAGTCTATGACACCGTCTTCGTTGATCGAGCCCTCGCAGTACAGTATTTTCGCGCTCATGTGCCACGAATCAGCAAAGGCTGCAGTCGCCACTTTCAGGGCCTCATCGTAGCAAAGCAGGATCACGCCCTCCTGTGGGATGTCATCATGACTCCAGGTATACCTGAGCGTCAGAAACTTGTCTCTTCCCTCCGGAGCGATCGACATCCTTGTCGGAGAATAATGGTCGGGTGGGTCAATCCAACTCAATCTAAGAAGGTTGGTCCCTTCCCATTCGCCAATCAGCTTATCCGTTATCTCAGTCGGTATCATCTTCAGGCTCCTTCCGTGTATTTCTCTACGCTGCCCGCAGCTGCGGCTCTCTTCTGGCGGAGTTTACACGCATCCGGGCGATTTTGGATTCTCGATTTTAGATTTTGGATTATTCCGGATTTTGGGGATTTCTGGATTTTGGATTTTGGATTGCGATCAGATGGAGGTACCAAGGCGATTTTGGACTTTGGATTTCGGATTTTGTCGCCACAATCCAAAATCTAATATACAAAATTCAAAATTCAGTTGGTGAGTCGATAGAGATGAGTCAGACTTCGCACGAAGATCGAACCGCCCGAGACAGCCATTGAGGCCAGAGTCTGTCCGTCCAGTGTATTTGTCGAAAGCACCTTGAATTGCTTCCCGGGCTCGATGACGACTGATTCGCCTTCCTCGCTGAGGAAGTAGATGCGCCCGTCGGCGTATATCGGTGAGGCTGAGTGATTGCCGCCCACACGAGCTCGCCAGTGCTCCGCTCCCGTCCGGGCATCGACACAAGTTGCGATTCCATTGTCAGTAATCAGGTATAGCTCTTCGCCGACAATAAGCGGCGACGGTGTCAGCGGGACTCCGCGATTACTGCTCCACGCGAGATGCGATTTGGTTACATCACCCCGACCATCGAGTCGCACCGTCATCAATGAAGGCTGTTGAAACCCTGTACAGATGTAGACCAGGCCATCGGCATAGACCGGTCGAGGTACGTTGGAGAATCCATCCCCGTACTTGACGTACCAGATTTCCTTACCCGTCGCTGGGTCGTATGCGGTCGCTCGAAACGCACCCGGGCTGATCACCTGATCTCCCGCAGGAAGGCGCACAACCAGAGGCGTCGAGTATGCCTGATTCCCTTCGCGAAACCGCTTCCATCGCGTCTTTCCCGTCGTTTTATCGAGCGCGATCACAAACTGTACATCCTGACCGTCGCAACTGACGATCAGAAGATTGTTGTAGAGAACTGGTGACCCACCCGACCCGTGCTGGGCGTGCGAGTACTCGAGACGAGTCTTCCAGACGATCTCACCGGTACTGGTGATACACGCGGTCCCGTATGCACCAAAGTGAAGGTAGACGCGGTCTCCCTCGAGCACGGGGGTCGCGGACGCCTGGCTGTTCTTCGCATGAATCGGGCCGATTTCCTGAACGCGAAACACTTCAACATTCTGTGAAATCGCGCCCGTGTTGCGATCGAGGCAAATCGCCCGAAGGGACTTACCATTTTCCGTGGCCGTCGTCAGCCAGATACGATCGCCCTGAATGGCTGGGGAAGACCATCCCCGGCCAGGCACCGGCACCTTCCAGCGAACGTTTCGAGTCTCGCTCCATACGAGCGGGAGACCTTTCTCATCGGAAATGCCTTGACCGCCCGGGCCACGGAACTCGGGCCAGTCTTGCCCGGAACACACAAGCAGAAGGAAAAGCGCGCCAACAAATCTCATGGTTCCCGATTCCGGGGCACCTTCACCCCGTCAAGGTTCCCTGACAGTCGCCATCAGCAGCCAAACTGTCTCAAATGATGCTCGATGTGTTTGTACTGGAGAACGCCCCAGTCGACTTCAGTCAGCTGGCCAAAGGCAGGATGAGCCGGCCAGTGTGCGTGACCCTTGTGGTCACCGAACTTGTTAAGCAGTAGCCCGATGGTTCTGAGTTCCTCGTCGATCGACTGAGCAGGACGCGCGAGCAGCTCCGGTGCTGTCGGCGCCCCCTTAGGGAATGGCAGCCAATAAATTATCAACTGCTTCAGTGGCCAGTATCGCAGGGGTGAATTCTTGCTGTTTACCGGAAGCTCACCCAATGCCATTCGCAGACCGTCGGCGACGTGAGCCAGCATTTGTGGGCACGTGAACTTGCCCCATTGAGCCTGTTTGCCGGACGCGAGTCCCTGCAACCGGGCACCAAGCTTATCTCTGGCTTCTCTGTCGTGTAGTGTTTTCATGCCAGGGAGTTCTCCATTCCGCATAGCCAGCATGGCGGCGGTCGCAACCCGTCGAGTGAGCGATCGGACATGCTACTGTGCGAGGAGCGCATTGTAACGCCGTTGCATCTCTTGAGGCGATACTTCTTCGATCGAATGTCCGAGCAGCCATTCGTGTCCGAATGGATCGCGAATCCGGCAGCTACGCTCGCCACATCATCCTTTAGCTCTCTGACCATCGTCGCTCCCGCTTCGACGGCCTGCTTTGCCATTACATCCGCATTGCCGACGTGCAGATGAATTGCCAAACCGGTTCCTCCGTACGAGAGGGGGCTCTTGAGCTGATCCGTCAGCTCGCTCAATGGCATTCCGAGAAAGTGAGCCGCACCTCCCGGACGGAAATGGACGCCAGCGACAGACACATTGTCTGATCTGTCGAGCACGAAATATTTCGACTGCGTGCCACAAATGACACCGTGGTAAAACTTTGTTCCTTGCGTGTCGTCAACATCCGCATCGACACGAAGCGGTCCCTGGTGAAGATTGATGACGAGCTCCGTGGTCCCGGTGGGCAATGCCAGTTGGCGGGTCGCTCGACTGCCGAGAAGTACCAGAGGCAATTGACGAAGTCTGCAAGCGGAGTTCCAGTTGTGCGAAGCAGGTGCATCATATTTATCTATAGGGCTCTCGAGTCGGCGTGGCAGAGACCGCCATCCCCGCGCGACCGCTGACTATTCTGTGCGTGATCGCTGCATGCCTGCAAGGGTGAGCGCTTCTCTTGAGACTCTTCAGGAATCCCGGGGGAAAGAAATGTTGGATTGCGGGCGTTGAGCCAAGGGCTTCCTGGACTTATGCCTTTGGAGCTTGTAATTGGATTGAGCCAGATCTCCTCCAGATCGGCGATCGCTGCTTGAGCGATCTTCGGTGCTTTTGCTGGCATCTATACTATGTGACGCTGCTGACCCGGCGTTCGTAGTCCCGCCTTATAGGCGGAATCTCGGGTACC
>JBDTUW010000346.1:0-5351 GCA_040007555.1 Acidobacteriota bacterium
CTTACGGCTCGCTAGTCGCCATTTCGGAACTCGAAGCGATCATCCGCTCGCCAGAAAGCGCGACCCTCATCGAACTGGTTGTTAAGCCCGGCGAATCTGCGCCAGCTGGTGGCGCGATCGGTCGAATGGGCAACCTTGAACTTGAGGAGCAGATTGTCGAAGCGCAATCGGACCTGGCTCGCGCCAATTCCGATTACGACCGTTTGTTGAGCGAACTGCGCGCGCACAGCGAATCCGGCGCGCGCAGCGAATTCTTGCTGCGTCAACGACGCAAGGATTATGACGAGATGAGTTCAGAGGAACGAGAGATCGAAGAGCGACGACGTGAAGAGGTGAGCACAACAAAATATTTGCTGGCTTCAACACGCCCAACAGATGCACCGGCTCCCTTGCCAGCCCCTGAAAATCAACCGTTATTGACGCAATACCCGGCGCCGATTGCGGTACTACAGTCTGACATTGATCTGCAACGCGCCAGATTGGGAGAGGTCAGACTGCAACTTGACCGCGCGCGCACACTTCACACGCAAGGTATCGTTGCCAACAGCGAACTGGACTCTACGCAAACACGAGCCTCGAGGCTTGAGATTGAACTGAAGGCAGCGCGCGATAAACTCGAAGGCGCTCTGGTCGAGCATCGCCGTAAACACAATGCCGTGGCAACGGAGGTGCAACTGGCGCGATCAGACGTCAGGGCTGCCTCATTACAGGTCGAGAAACTCAGCGGCGAATTGCGCTCGATGCGTGGCGTGATCAGTACACTCGAAGACCGCCGGAATCTGCTCCTCCGCCGACGCTCACAATTCATACTTATCACACCGCGCACGGGCGCCGTCTTTGGAGAAAGCCTGCCGCGTAGCCTTGGACAATACTTTCAGAAAGGCGCGGAAATCTGTCGCGTGGCCGACACCAATCAACTGCTCGTGCGCGTGCAGGTCCCGGAGCGCGAGATCGGCGATGTGCGCGTTGGGCGCCTGGTGCGACTCAAAGTCCGCGCCTACCCCGATCACACTTTTCGCGGCGCGGTCTCCAAGATCGGCGGTGAGAGCGAGCTTGACCAGAATCACCAGGCAACCTACCGCGTGGAACTGACAATTGAAAATGCGGAGGCATTGCTGCGACCTGGCATGACGGCTTATGCGCGGATAGATTTCGGCAGCCACGTGGTCGGGCGCGTGCTTTGGCACAAGATTAAGCAGGCCCTACGTCCCGAACTGTGGATGTTATAGACAGGAACTGCCCCCACTTTTAACGTTCGAGGCACTTATTGCGAGTTTATCCCACCGTGCGGTGCCCCACACTTCCTCCACGCGAGCTCGGCGGGCCCGCTTTCGAGTCGCTTCCACCACCACTGATGTGAGCCAGCTTCAGAACAGCTTCAGCATCCTTCCGTCGCGGATCCTTATTTCCAGGTAATTCATCAGCTTGTCGTGTGGAAGGTATCGGAAACTCTGGAGGTCCCGCATCGACCTAACGCGATGGTGGCCAGCCAAGCAAGCGTGAGTCACCCACTGAACGTCGGTCTGTTCCATGATCACCTTCGCTCGCAAATACTTTATTCGACCCGGGTCTCCGATCGATTGATTCGCGGTCTCGCCGTTCGCCGCGACGATATCAGCCACGGCAGCGTTGACAGCGAGGGACGTAGCAGACAAGAGACAGCGTCCTGCGCCGCTAAGTTCGTCGCGCCTCCGCGTGGATCGGCTGCTCTGACGTGACCGAGACAACGTGGCAGGTTGCGTCGAGAACCTATTATCACGAGCCGGGCCTACGCTGGAGCTGGAGCCGAACGACGCACTCGCGCAAGAGAGCCAAGAACTCATTGGCGGAAGAACTCTCCGACGCATGAGCACTTTGCGCCACCGACAGCGCTTATTGAGATGAGGGCGATCCTCCGAAATGGCACTTTGTCACAAGGATTGACACTGTTTGCCCGCGATTCACCAGTAGTCTGCGTCCGTATCAGGAAAGTCCTGTGAGTCTGGGCGCATGGGGCTCCGACCATAGCAGGAGCGAAAGGGCCCTGAAGCAACGATGCGCACCTTTCTGCTAATAACTTTGCTGGTCAGTCCAGCCTTCGCTCAAACTACTGGGACATGGAGGATGAACCCGGACAAATCAACCGGCAACGACGAAGCGCCCCTGCCTCGAAGCCTCCTGATTAGATGCGAGCCGCATCCCGATGGAGAAGCAGCCACTATCTGGCGCATCACTGAGGACGGGAGGTCCGAGACGGTGAGCATGATTCTGCGTTATGACGGCAGGGATCACCCGCACCTGCTTGAGGAGGGCTTCGACGCTGTCAGCGCCAGGAAGCGCGAGAACGGCGACATTGAGGTCGCCTACAAAAGGGACGGGAAGGTTGTTAGTCGCCAGATCCGTCGGCTGACACCTGATGGCCAGCAGATGACAATCCACTTGCAGTTTCTCTCAAAGACCGGAACGTGGCTCAAGGGAGTCATGGTCTTTGAGAAACAAAGGGAATGAGGACGCCGCCATGCGAAAGCTATGCACTCACATCTGTGGGCTAATTTGCCTGCTTCTTACGCTGTTTAGCTGGCCGACTCTCGTGGCTCCGAACTCAAACCACGTTGCGTTGGCGCAAGCAGTAGTAACCGGTCCAGTTTGGAGCTTTACCGGCAGCCTTAACACCGATCGTTACGGGCACACGGCTACCTTGCTGCGTGACGGGAAGGTCCTGGTGGTGGGAGGAGGAAGCTTCCCCACCACTGCGGAATTATACGACCCGGCCACGGGCACGTGGAGCTATGCGGGCAGCGTCCTACGCCGTACTGGTCACGACGCGGTATTGCTGCCGAACGGCCAAGTCCTCGTGGCTGGTGGCTTAAATTACGGCGACTACTTTAGCGTCAATAATGCGGAGTTGTACGACCCAACAACAGAGCGCTGGCGCGCGACGACGAGCCTGCCCACGATCAAGGGTAGTATTGCGGCGCTGCTGTTGCCCACCGGCAAAGTCCTTGCCGTGGGCAGTCCTCACTTGAATGCCTCTCCCGTTGTTTGGAGTGCGGAACTCTATGATCCGGCGACGGAGCAGTGGCGCAGCACCGAGCCTCCTGCGAGTCTGGGCACGCTGACATTACTCCCCAGTGGCAAGGTTCTGTCGGTCGCAGGGGATGCGGCGGAGCTCTATGATCCGGTGACCGAGAGATGGCGCAGCACGGGCAAATTCAATGTAATACTCCGCGCTGGCACCTCAACGCTCCTTGCGGATGGCAAGGTGCTGGTGACAGGCAATGACAACTCAGCCAACACCCTTCTCGCCGAATTGTACGACCCGGCCACCGACACGTGGACTCTCACCGGCAGTCTCAACGCCATTGTTCACGCGGGTGGAATCGCGATGTTGCATGATGGTCGAGTTTTGCTCGCGGGTGGAACCGACCCTGCCTCCTTCGCCCAACGCCATGTAGAGATATATGACCCGACCAGCGGATTGTGGACTCCCACTACCAGCCTAAGAGTGGCGCGGCAAGGTCACACGGTGACGCCCATGCCCAATGGGACCGTCCTGGTGACTGGCGGCGTAGACGGAGATTTCGATATTGGCACGACCTTCCATGCCAGTGCGGAGTTCTTCGATCCTGGTCTGCCACAAGCCGGTTCCGTCACGAGCGTCTCGGCTGCTAGTTTCAGTTTAAGGGGCTTGGCGAGCGAAGCCATCGGCGCGAGCTTCGGCACGGGTCTGGCGACGACTACTCTTGGCGCGTCGACACTCCCCCTGCCAACGCAACTCGCCGGGACCAGCGTCAGGTTCATTGACAGCGCCCTTACCGAACGTCTCGCCCCACTCTTTTTCGTCTCTCCAACACAGGTTACCTATCAAGTCCCACCGGGGTTGGCGATAGGTGCCGCGACTGTGACGATCACCAGCGGGGATGGCGCAATCTCCTCAGGAATCGCCATCATCAACGCCATTGCCCCGAGCCTGTTCACAGCCAACAGCAATGGAGACGGCGTGGCCGCAGCCCTCGCCCTACGTGTCAAGATCGATGGCTCACAAAGCTACGAACCAATCGCGCAGTTCGATGCGGCACAAGGTAAGTTTATCGCACGCCCACTCGACCTCGGACCAGAGGGCGAGCAGGTCTATCTGATCCTCTTCGGAACCGGGATTCGGCAGCGCCGTGAGCTCTCTGCAGCCATTGCAACCATCGGAGGTGCGTATGCAGACGTCAGCTATGCAGGGGCGCAAGGCGACCTGGTTGGTGTGGACCAGGTCAACGTGCTCGTGCCTCGCAGCCTGGCTGGGCGTGGTGAGGTAGATGTTCTGCTGACTGTCGAGGCTCAGATGGCGAACGCAGTACGGGTTAATATCAAATGAGTGCGCGATATAAGAGTCATATCGGTCATAACACAACTAGGATGAACTTATGACGGAGCCGAGCAAACACACTTATCGCCTACTGTGCCCGATCCCAGTACTGGTCGGTTTGATGATTGGGGCCATCACTGTGCCAGAGCCAGTGGCGCGAGTCTCGGCTCAGGTAGGGGGGTCGAATTGGAGCGTCACTGGCAGTCTCAACAAAGCCCGTCACGAACACACAGCAACTCTTTTGCGCAATGGCAAGGTCTTAGTTGTTGGCGGCTTTCAATATGAAGTTGGGGGAGGACCTCTCAAGAGTGCGGAACTCTACGATCCTGCAACTGGAAAGTGGACTGAGACCGGAAGTCTCAACGCCCAGCGATTCGAGCACACAGCGACGCTGCTTGCAGATGGCAAGGTCCTGGTCACAGGGGGCCATGGGGATCCCATTGCAAATCGTACCACTGCGGAGCTGTACGATCCCATCAGTGAAACCTGGAGTTTCACTGGTAATCTCAGCGAGATAAACCTTGGGCGCCACGAGGCAGTCCTTCTGCCCAACGGCAAAGTCTTTATCAGAACAATTGACGGTACGGACACCTACGATCCGACCACCCGAACCTGGCGGTATCAGCAGATCAACTCGCCACGACTTCGTCAGGGACACACAACGACGGTGCTGGCGGACGGCAGGGTGCTGGTCGCAGGGGGAGGAGACTATGACGAATATACCGACGAGTTTCATTTCGATGTCAGCGCCGAACTCTATGATCAAATGACCGGAGCCCGGAGCCTCACCGGCAATCTCCTAAGGCCACGAAGTAGCCACACGGCAACGCTGTTGCACACTGGGCAAGTCCTAGTCATGAGCGGGCAGACAGACTCAGTGACACGTAGAAGTGCGGAACTCTACGACCCCGTCACGGGAACCTGGCTGGACACCGGCAAACTTCCGGAGTTCTTCTTCGACAGTGTCACGACAACACTTCTTGTCGACGGCAAGGTACTGGTCACCGGATTTGAT
>JBDTUW010000347.1:0-5345 GCA_040007555.1 Acidobacteriota bacterium
CCACGCCGATCGCCTGAATCGACTCCATCAGCAGCTGGCTTTCGACCTCGCCCAGTGCCGAGAAGATATGCTCCACCGCGAGAAAGTTGTGATCCCGCTTTCGCGACTCTTCCAACGCGCGATGGACCACTTTCTGTCCCGACTCCGAAAACTTATCCGTCATCGTCCCTAAATCAAACACAGCGTCCCTCTCCAGTTTTGCGAAGCTGCTCTAAAACGCGCCCCGCTTTGGGAATTCCACTTTCCTGCACATCGTCGCCGCCTGCGTCAATCATCCAGTCGACCATCCAGTCGACCATCCAGTCGACCATCCAGTCGACCATCCGGCCGGCCGACAGGTCGCGACCGAACCATTAGATGCAAATTTCGCTCCATGCGCTGGCCGAAGACACCTCGACCGTTGCAGTTTGTGAAGGACGCGGATCCCGGAAATCAAGTCTAACAGCTTCCGCCGGAAAACTCTCTTCAAAAAAGAGCGAGGCCGTGCGCTTTCCAAAGAAAGCGCACGGCCCCGTTGGAAGCGTCCTGCACCCCTAATCCATGTCTTCGCCGCCCGGCATTGCCGCGCCCGCCCTCGGTTTCTCAGGCACTTCCGCAATCGCGGCGTCCGTCGTCAGCAGAAGACCGGCAATTGAGGCGGCATTCTGAAGGGCCGTTCGGACCACTTTGGTCGGATCAATGATGCCTGCCGCGAGCAGATCCTCGATCTCTCCCGTCGCCGCATTGAGCCCAACGTTCTTTTTCTCGCCCTTCACCCTTCCGGTAATCACGCCACCGTCCAATCCAGCGTTTTCGGCGATCCGTCGCATGGGCTCCTCGAGCGAGCGCGTCAGGATCTCAACTCCTGTACGCTCATCGCCCTCTGCCGCGATGGCAGCAACCGCCTTCGCGGCACGCAGAAGCGCGACTCCACCTCCAGGAACAATTCCTTCCTGCGAAGCGGCCTTGGTCGCGTTGAGCGCGTCCTCGACGCGCATCTTCTTCTCTTTCATCTCGGTTTCCGTCGCCGCCCCAACCTTGATCACCGCCACCCCACCTGCCAATTTGGCGAGTCGTTCCTGCAGCTTTTCCCGGTCGTAATCGGAAGTTGACTCCTCGATCTGTTTCCTGATTGTCGAGATCCTGCCCTGAAGCTCGCCGCGTTTGCCTACGCCTTCGACGATGGTGGTGTTGTCCTTGTCGACAATGACACGCTTCGCCTGACCCAGATCTTCAATCTTGACGTTCTCCAGCTTAATCCCGAGATCCTCGGTGATTAACCGGCCACCAGTGAGAACTGCTATATCCTCAAGAATGGCTTTTCTCCGGTCCCCAAAGGCAGGCGCCTTCACCGCCACCACCTTGAGAATTCCTCGCATCTTGTTGACGACAAGGGTTGCCAGCGCATCACCTTCAACATCCTCTGCAATGATGACGAGGCTCTTCCCCTGACGAGCGACCTGCTCAAGCAGCGGGAGCAGGTCACGCATCGAAGAAACCTTTTTCTCATAGAGAAGAATCAGCGGATCCTCGAGCACCGTTTCGAGTCGACCAGTATCGGTGGCGAAGTAGGGAGAAAGATAACCACGGTCAAACTGCATTCCTTCAACGATATCAAGACTTGTCTCGATGGACTTGGCCTCTTCGACGGTCACGACGCCATCCTGTCCAACCTTCTCCATCGCCTGAGCAATCAGATCACCGATGAGCCGATCACCGTTCGCAGCGACGCTCGCGACATTGGCCAGTTCTTCCTTGCCCTTCACCTTCTTCGACTGGACAACAAGATCCGCAACTGCCGCCGCTACGGCTTTCTCGATGCCGCGCTTGAGCGCCATCGGATTCGCACCGGCCGCGACGTTCTTGACGCCCTCACGAAAGATCGCCTGCGCAAGAACCGTTGCTGTAGTGGTTCCGTCGCCGGCAAGATCGTTGGTCTTGGACGCAACCTCACGGACCATCTGCGCGCCCATATTCTGGTACGGGTCCTTGAGATCGATCTCCTTGGCCACGGTAACGCCATCCTTGGTGATGAGGGGCGAGCCGAACTTCTTGTCGATCACAACATTTCGTCCCCGTGGGCCGAGCGTAACCCGGACCGTGTTGGCGAGGATATTCACACCCTCGAGCATCAACTTGCGCGCTTCCTCACGAAACTTCAGTTCTTTTGCCGCCACTTAGCTCTCCTTGTCTGGTCTTTTGTTGACTAATAACAATTGATTTATTCCGCTGTCTTGTTTGATGCAGTCAGCTTGCCGTCGACCGGCCGACCCTGACGCGTGCCGGTCGCAGGAGCCGGTCCCCAAGGCGATACCCTGGCTGCAATTCAGCGACGACTCGGTTGTCCTGCTCCGGCGGGACTGGCACAATCTCGACCGCCTCGTGTACCTCGGGATTGAACTCGTCGCCGAGACTCTCGACCACGGTCAGACCCAGCGACTTGAGACGAGCTTCAAACATAACCGCGGTCGCGCGGAAACCCTCGATCAGCGCCGCGAGGTCAGTCTCGCCATCGCTATTGTCGCCCGCCGCGACTGCGCGCTGGAGATTGTCCAGTGAATCAAGCAGGCTCCCGACGAGATCGCCACGTGCCGCATCGAGCTTGTGTTCGAAATTGCGTTGGAGCCTCTGCCGCAGCTCGTCGTTCTCGGCCCGCATCTGGGACTGGGCCTTGCGGAACCGGTCCGCAAATTCCGTCACTTGGCGCTCTGCCTCGAGTCTCTTTCCTTCCGCTTCCGCCAAACGTTCTTTCAAACTCGACTCATCCACTGCAACGGCAGGATCTGCACCACTTGAACTGGCATCCTCATCGCCGTTGATATCACCGTCGACGGTCACGCGACGTCTATCCGTCACCTTTACCTCACCCACTTCCTCGCCGAACTCTCTTCCGGAATCGGCAACGTTTCGCGGCCCACGTGGCTCCTTCTGTGTCTGTCCCATTCGCTTACTTCCCCGCGTTTGTGTTTCAGGCAGAATTCCCAAGCCGTTCACCATTACATGGAAGAAAAGGCCTCACTTTGGCACCATTTAGCCGAACGGCCAATCTACCATCGGCACTGATCGATTGCAAGAAACGCGCTTACTCTTACTTGACATCGATGATGATGACTCGTGGTTGCTTCTCCGTGCGTCGAGGCAGTCTCACGGTGAGCGCACCTTTCTCACACGAAGCCTCGATCCGTTCGCGATCGACGGTGTCAGGAAGGGCAAACGATCTGGTGAACTCGCCGTATTGCCTCTCAATCCGCACGTAGCTTTCGCGTTTGACGTCGGAGCTCGGCCGTCGCTCGCCGCTGATCACCAGCCGGTTTCCGTCAACCGTCAGTTTGATCGCGCTTTGTTCGATCTCAGGCAGATCCATTTTGAGGACGATCTCACCCTCTTGCTCGTAAATATCGGTCGCGGGGTACCACTCACCTTCCTGAGCCCACTCACCCTCCGAGGTCGGCGTGTTTTGGGCCCGGGTGTCTCGGAAGAAATGGTTCATCCTCTCCTGCAAATCGCGGAGTTCGCGCAGCTGGGACCAGTCCTTGTGGGTCATCTTGTTCTCCTCTCGGGCGCTCGGACTTCTTGTTGCGATCAGACCGTGGCCGCTGAACCCTGAGCGTCGGTGCTGAAAATCATCTGCCGTCTTTCCAGATCGGCCTTTACTTCGAGCGTATCGCCCGGTTTGACCTCGCCCCCGAGCAGTTTCATCGCCAGCGGATTCTGAATCAGCCGCTGAATAGCCCTCTTTAGTGGTCGCGCTCCGTAAACCGGATCGAAGCCTTCGAGTGCGAGTAGTTCCTCCGCGGACGGCTCGAGGGCGAGTGTGATCTTTCTCTCCAGAAGCATGTGGCGCAGGCCTTCGAGCTGAATCTTGATGATCTCCTTCAGCTCTTCCAGGCCGAGCCGCTTGAAGATGATGATCTCATCAACACGGTTGAGAAACTCCGGCTTGAACGCGTCGCGCAATTGCTCCATGACGCGAGACCTGAGCGTCTCCTGATCGCCCTCCCATTCCTGAATCTCGCGAGAGCCGAGGTTTGATGTCATGATGATCACGGTGTTCTTGAAATCGACCGTGCGGCCCTTGCCGTCAGTCAGGCGGCCGTCATCGAGTATCTGGAGCAAGATGTTAAAGGCCTCGGGGTGAGCCTTTTCAATCTCGTCAAAAAGGACCACCGAGTAAGGGCGCCGCCGGACGGCCTCGGTCAGATAGCCTCCCTCCTCGTAACCGACGTAACCAGGCGGAGCGCCAATCAGCCTTGCTACCGCGTGCTTCTCCATATACTCCGACATATCCAGGCGGACGATTGATCGCTCGTCGTCGAAAAGGAATTCGGCTAGTGCGCGCGCCGTTTCGGTCTTCCCGACACCGGTCGGACCCAGAAAGATGAATGAACCGATAGGTCGCTTGGGGTCCTGCAGCCCGGCTCGAGCACGGCGTACCGCGTTGGCAACCGCGACGAGCGCGTCGTTCTGACCGATGACACGCTTTCCAAGGCCTTCTTCCATCCGCACCAGCTTCTGCATCTCGCCTTCGAGCATCTTTGAAACCGGGACGCCCGTCGATTTCGCGACCACCTCGGCAACGTCTTCCTCGGTCACTTCTTCTTTGAGGGTTCGCCCCGTCTTTTGAAGCTCACCCAGCTTTGCCTGATCAGCATCCAGCTGCTTTTGAAATTCAACCAGGCGGCCATAGCGGAGTTCGGCGACCTTGCCGTAATCCCCTGCCCTCTCAAACTGCTCTGCCTGCACCTTCAGCTGCTCCATCTGCTCTTTGACGCCGCGGATTCGCTCGATGACTTCTTTCTCGGAATGCCACTTGGCCTTCATGCCATCCGATCGTTCCTTGAGGTCAGCGATTTCCTGCTCGACCTTTGCCAGCCGCTCGCGCGATATCAGATCATCCTCACGCATGAGCGCCTGTCGTTCGATCTCGCGCTGGATGATCTCACGCTCAACCTCATCAATCTCGGTAGGCAGACTGTCAATCTCGATTCGCAGGCGGGAGGCTGCCTCATCGATCAGATCGATCGCCTTGTCTGGCAGAAACCGGTCGGTGATATACCGGTTCGAGAGCATCGCGGCAGCGACGATCGCAGCGTCCTTGATTCTGACACCGTGGTGCGTCTCGTATTTGTCCTTGAGCCCGCGCAGAATCGCGATCGTGTCTTCGACGTTTGGCTCGCCGACGTAAACCTTCTGAAAGCGACGTTCGAGCGCCTTGTCCTTCTCGATATACTTTTGATACTCGTTGAGTGTCGTTGCGCCAACACAGCGCAACTCACCGCGTGCGAGCGCGGGCTTGAGCATATTCGACGCATCGACAGCTCCCTCGGAGCCACCGGCCCCAACGAGTGTGTGCAATTCGTCAATAA
>JBDTUW010000348.1:0-5336 GCA_040007555.1 Acidobacteriota bacterium
TCGACGAAGCCAGGAGCAACCACATACACAAATATCTTATGGGGAGCGAGTGCCTGCGCGAGTGACTGGCTCATCGCGTTCAGTCCGGCCTTGCTCGCTCCATAGGCCGGTGCGTCGGGCTCGCCGCGAAAAGCGCCACGCGATGAGATATTGACGATTCGACCACCGCCGGATTCGATCATGGCATGTGCAACGCAGTAGGTGACATTCGCCGCTGCGGTGAGGTTGCTATCGAGGGTGAGCTTCCACGCTGTCTGCCATTCCTCGTAACTCACCTTCGCGATGGGATGGCTCTCAAAGACGGCAACGTTATTCACCAGAATGTCTATACGGCCCATCCGATCCAAAACGCCATCGACCAGACGGCGCGCCTCGTCCGCGTTGGCGATATCGGCTTGCCAATGCAGGTGTGACTCGCCATCGAGCGAGGCCAGCGTTTTTTCCGCCTGCTCTTGGCTCCTGTAGTAATGAACGGCAACACGGGCCCCTTCAGAAGCGAATTGGCGGGCCATCTCGCGGCCGATGCCCTGCGCCGCTCCGGTAATCAGCACATTCTTGTCTTTGAATCTCACGGCATGAAACTAAACGCAAAGCTGCAGAGATGTAAAGCGGCGGCCCGGAGGAAGATTTCGGATTTTGGATTACCCGGCGTCTGGAGTGTGTCGGGCAATTCGAAATCCCAAATCTGGTCTCATGCCTCACTCTTCGCGTTGTCCCGCCTTTGCGCTAAACTCAACGGCATTCTTGAAGGACATCACATTTCAAGGGGGGGAATCGAATGGCAAAAGATTCGCTTAACGAGTTTATTGCGAAGCTTAATCAGGTGACAGCAGACGTGCAATCGACATTTGCAGGTCTGAGCACGGAACAGCTCAACTGGAAGCCCAGCGCCGAGGAGTGGAGCATCGCGCAGTGTCTTGACCATTTGATCGCGACCAACCGGCCTTATTTTGAGCCGCTCAGGGAGGCAACTAATCCCGCCCGCAAGCAGACGCTATGGCAGAGCATGCCCCTTCTCCCGAGCCTCTTTGGGAATCTGCTGGCGAATGCGGTCAAGCCCGACGCTAAACGAAAGATCAAAGCACCAGCCAAGTTTCAACCTTCGAGCAGTTCGATCGATGCTTCGATTACGAAGTCCTTTGCTGAGACCCAGCGGGAGCTGATCGACCTCATGAACGGTACATCGAGACTCGACCTTGAGCGCCTTGTCATTTCATCGCCAGTCTCGGACTTCGTCACGTACAGCCTGCTCGATGCCTACAGGATTCTCTCCAACCACGAACAGCGGCACTTTCAGCAAGCAAAGCGCGTGCTCAACTCGAGCGGGTTTCCAAAGTCATAAGAGGGACACGCTCGTGCGAAGAGTGGCGGCTGCGCGCGCGACACGTCATCGCCACGAGGCGGGCACTATGTTCAGATCGAGCAGCCGGAACCCGTGAACAACGCAGTCGAGCAGGTGGTGGAGGCTGTGCGCTCGCGGGGAAATGGTGTGGTGGCGCGCTACTGCGAGTTGAATCCCGTCGCGCGACGAAATGCTTCAACCATTCTCCCATCCTTGCGTGGCACGCGCGCCTTTAAACCCGTCTTCATGCGTTCAAGCTCCGCAGGGTCCCAATCGGGTCGATACTTGTTGATCGACGGCTCCCACTGGCTGACGTGTTTTGACAGCGCTGTTATCTTGAGATCAACCACGTCCGTGATATCCACCCAATAGTTTGCTTCACCCGGGGCCGTGTAATAGAACATCATCAGCGGTACCGCGTATGGCTTGAACCCATCGACGAGCAGGTGCTCCGGGTAATACAGATGGAACTCGGCAGCACGAATAGCGTCAGCGGTATTAAAGGCGGCCATCCGGTGATCGCTCTTGTGCCATCTGTCGTACCACTCGCCTGGATCAATGCTAAACAACACGTCGGGCCGATACTGGCGGATGAGCCTGGCGGCCCTGCCGCAAAGCGCCTTTGGCTCGGCGTATTCGAGCTCACCGTCCGCATAGCCGAGCCAGATGATGTTCTCCTTTGGAATGCCTATTGTCGCGAGTGCGGCTTCCTCTTCCGCTTTGCGAATGCGGGCCAGGCGTTCACTGGTCATTTCCAGGTCAAATGAACCCTTGTTGTCATTGGTGTAGATGACGACGATGATCCGATTCTGATTGCGCGCCATGATGGCGAGAGTGCCACCCGGCCCAAACAAGTCGTCATCGGGGTGTGGAGTGAAAACCATGACGGTGCGGTCGCGCCATTCCTCGATCCTTGTCTGCCCGGATGCGATCAAGTGAAGCGACATCAAAACGATGAATGCCAACAACGCGCGTCTGATCATCGGTCCAATTCTCCTTTGGGTTTCCGTGCGTCGGGGTCGTCGAGTTCAACGGGACGATCCCGGATTGAAGTCTTATTTACGTGAAGCTTGGGCGGGGATTATACTCCGGGATTCGCTGTCGTCATATGCGTCTGAACGGATACCAACCCTTAATCGGCGCTCGCTTTTCCGATCCGGCTTAATCGCTCGTTCGGTCAATCAAAAAAGGAATACTATGAATCATGACTTTATTTCGAAACTGACAGGCGTGGGAGCCGCAAAGGCGGGAGACGTGGTGAAGGTCCACTACACGGGCCGCCTGGAAGACGGCACAGTGTTCGACACGTCAGAGGGTAACGAACCACTGTCGTTTACCGTGGGTGAGGGCGAGGTCATTCCTGGTTTTGATCAGGCGGTAATGGGAATGCGAGTCGGAGAATCGAAGGAAGTGCTGATCGAGGTGGACCTTGCCTATGGTGAGCGGAACGAATCCCTGAGTCAGACTGTTAGTCGCGATCAGATCAACCTCGGAGTCGCGCCGGAGGAGGGCATGAGCATTGAGATGCATACCCCTGACGGGACGATCATTCCGTTGGTGATTACTGAGGTGACGGAATCGACGGTGACTCTGGACGCGAATCATCCGCTGGCAGGGCAGCCCCTTCGCTTCGCGTTGGAACTTGTGGAGATTGGCGCGTGAGCAGGGGTCAGGAGTCAGGGGTCAGGGGTCAGTGAATCTGACCCCTGATCCCATCTTCACGTCCTACTTGCTGGCGGTCAAAGTGCCCTCGACGATCTGGAAGGCTTCCTTCGGAGTAGTCATCGTAGTTCCCTTAACCTGATCCGTGATCTGAACGGAAAGATCATAGAAGCCAGGCTTCAGTTCCTTGAGTGACATTAGCCGCGCCAGGGTGATCTGCTGGCTATTTAGCGTGCTGAAACCACCCTTTCCGTCTTCCTTCACACGCAGGATCTGCTTGTCCTTCTGACTCACTATGTACTCGATATCAACGCTGGGTCTGAGCGTCGCCTGATCGATCGCGACGTTGTAGACCTGCATGTAGATGCCCATCGTCTGATCCTGCTTGAAGACGCCCGTCGCGTTTGGAATGACCTTCATCGATCCCAACACGAACTGCCCTGTCGGCATCCGGCCATTCAGGGGCTCAAGCTTTGTCGCGAGAATCAGGGAGGATGTCGTCAACTCGCCCTCGGGATAGCGCGGAACGACAAATCCCTGCTTCATGACACCGGTCTTGCCGCTGACCACGTCTCGGACAACCAGATCGATCTTGTAGGTTCCCGGCGGTAGAACGAGATTCTTCTGATAAACCGAGCGCAATTGCTGTCCAATCGGCAACGCCTCGCTCGCGTAACTCGAAGACACTACATCCTCGAACTGACCGGCTTTTCTCCCGGCAACGCTACTGATCTTGGCGTAGACATTGGCTGTCGCGATTTCCAAACCGCCAATGTTCCTATAGACGAGATCCTGGTTTTCGAGTTGAAGCGTGAATGATGTGATGACCGAGCTCTCCGTGACGCGAAGGTAATTGACGATCAGACCAAAATCCAGGATGTCAAAGGTCGCCCTCGGGAGGTCCGATTCCGAAGCAAGAGCCGCCAAATCGTTGAATTTGACACGCGGTGGACGCGAGAGCTTTGACAACAGGTCGAGTCGCTCAAACGGCTGATCCTTGGCGCGCTGCCCAAACATCTGTCCCTGCCCGCTTCCACCAAATGCGACACGCTGAGATTTGTCCGAGAGACCAAGCTGCTCGGCGAGAGTCAATCCCGCGTTCGGCACGTAAAGCAGGGCGTCCTTCTCGGACGGGTCCCGCGCAATGCGATACTCGCCCGACCCGCTGGGATCGACAAACTCGATCTCCACATCCGAGCCGACACTCTCCAAATGCCGATACCACCAAATCTCAAATGGATAGGTCGAAGTTGAACCGCCGCCTTCCCACGTAGGCCGGTCATAACTGCCTCCTGAAGGATGAGATTCCTTTTCGTCCGGAGGACCAAACATTACATAAATACGGCCGCGATCAGTTCTCCAGCCGGGAATACCACTGGTGAAGTGCTCGTTGGCGTAGGCGATGCGCTGGTAATAATCTTCGCGATACTCGTTGACGTCAGTATCCGGATCAGGGTCTCGACGCAGCCAGAACTGCTCGATAAACTGCTCGCGTTCGTCATCGGTTTTCAGCGCCTTGAAAATGTTGCGCTCCTCATCATTGATGATCCAGCGAACATCCTCGTCAAGCCAGCGCTTGTAAACCGCGTCCACCGACTCGCGTCCCTGCTTCTTGTCCTTTTTCTTTTGACCAAAGGCGGTCAGAGGAGGAAGCAACAAGGTCAGACTTAATAGAATGACCAGGCGACGTGCAAACGTCTTCGAGAAAAACTGATAATGCATAAGACACTCCCGGCTGATGCCCATGTCCCTGGGGACACAGGGGCAGTTTCAAGTCTTTGACCAACATCCCAGCGCCGAAGCCAAGCGATATTGCCCTCTCAGCAAGTTGGCGACTTTTGCCGTACACATCAGTCTATGCGAGCCCGCTGTAAGGGTCAAGGAGGCCACTTTTGATTTTGGATTTTGGATTTTGGATTTTGGATTGAAGGCAGGAATTTCAGATTTTGGATTTGGTGCCGTGCCAACCAGTGCCAGAAAAGGACTGATGCAATTCGAGGCCAGAGAGTCGAGATTCTGTGACAGTTTAGATAGTTGGACAACCTGTCCGGTTTAATTCTGCTTCGATGATCCAAACAACTCTTGCTCATAGGTTTAAGCACAGCCGGCAGCTAAATGATTTGAATTCGAATTTTTCAATTTAAGAGATTGGGCAGGCTTGGGTCGTTACCTCGAGGGACGCCACATCCTGATCTTGACGCCGCTCCATATTGCGCCGTCACTGGAATTCTTGATCTCCCCTGGTCGAGACTCCAAACAGATCCCCACCCCGCTTGCAATCCAAAATCTAGCCAAAGATATTTGAAATTTTGTTGAGTCCATCGGTCATCTG
>JBDTUW010000349.1:0-5324 GCA_040007555.1 Acidobacteriota bacterium
GAGAGCAGGGTTGTCGCTCTCTCGCCTCTTTGGTTTCGGCACCGGGCCGATGTTATGGGTGTGTATTGACAGTTTCCGCGGTGGTCTGCGCGTCCTTCGCCGTGACGCCGTTAAGGAACTCGTTGACGGCCTGCGCGGGTATCAACAGAGTCAGGTTTGACGGACTGTGCGCTGCACGCACAATGCCCAGAAACTTCCCATCGAGATCGAAGACCCAGCAACCACTCCAGCCACGAACCACATTCAGCCTTAACTTCAGCCCGAGGACAGGCGCTGCGATCATGTTCGGTGGCAGGCGATACGTTGGGTTCACCTCCGTCGGCTCATAGGCCCCATCTTTAAAGACCGCGAGGGTATATGGACCGATGACCTCACCGAGGGCGAGCTCCCTCTTCCCTTCAAGATCCTTATTGACGGTGTAAACGGCGACGCCCTTCGCGGGTTGCGCATTGGAAGCGGGAAGCAGGCTCTTCGGGTTCCTGGCCTCGACTCGAAGTTCGGCCAGATCGTTGGCCGGATCGAGCTTGATGATCTCCGCCTTGTGATATTTGACCTTTATCTCGACGACGGTTAACGGGTCTTCCTCATCGATCCCGACGATCCATCTCAAATCCTTTGGCAGCGTCGCATTGACAACGTGGAAATTGGTGATCACGCGATTGGAGTCGATATAGTAGCCGTTGCCGACCTTGGTCACCTTCTCGGTGAATAGCCATTTCAGCCAGTTGTCCTTTCGGTGCATGAATTTCGTTGGCACCATTTTCACTTCGATCTTTACCAGCTGATGCGCGGCCTGCCTGACCTGGGACCTGGGAACCTTGATCTTTGGCGGTTTGTCGTTGGCGAAGGCGTTCGGGGTCGTGCACCCGAGAACCAGAGCAAACAACACAAGGCGTACTGATTGAACTCTCATTTACTTCATCCTTTCGGCCGTGGGTAAACCTCTTTCAGTTTCAGGTCAACAGCGGTCGTGTTAGATCGATTTCGATGTTCGCGAGATTGAGCCGCTCAACCCGCCCTCCAATTGGGGGCTCGTTTTCAGTCGAGAAGTGACGCAAGAAATCAGGACAGATGCGTTCTAACTTTGACTTGCATCGTGGTTAGAATCCGCGGGACCAACCTGCCAAGCTGCAGTCGAGAGAGCAATCGCTGTTCACCTTGCTTAATAGCAAAGCGACTCCAATGTTGAACAAAGGCACGGTAGGGTGTCGAAAATCCGGGCAGCGAAAACACATCCGGCATCTATCCCGTTTATGAAATAGACGCCCGAGCCTCTCCCAAAGCTAGTACTGAATTCGCTGAACTGAGTATCTTAAGAATTGTAGCTGGGAGGCAGGGATTCGAACCCCGATAGGCGGATCCAGAGTCCGCAGTCTTACCGTTAGACGACCTCCCAACAAATCGCTCCCACCCTGACCGACAAAGACTACGTCAAACGATCTGGGGCCCTGGTTCGAACCGATCTACCGAGTTAAGCACTCATCCGCCGGGGACGGCCGATGGAAAGTCGATCGATTCCTGCCAAGAAACATACATTACCAGCACTGTCCTTGAGTGGCAAGCAACAAATGATTCTAATAAAGCCTATGACTTCACTCCGAAGATTCTGAAAATTCACGGCCTGTGGCGCTGGCGAATGTGCCTTTTCCAGACAATCTCTCCCGGTCGAGCCAGTCCAGCTGCTCTGAACTGGGCTACCTGCGGAAGTGCGCTCAGTAGAAGACCCGCGGAACTGAATGACGCCCCAACAATAGGGGAATGTCGGAAGAGAAGGTCAGCTTGCTTAGGAATGCTCTCCGCGACGCCAAAGGGACAATCTCACGCGAAGCCGCGAGAGACGCGAAGACCAAAGCCGCTGATTTCGTCGGGATCATTTCTATTTTAACGCGCTCCGCCATCGCCGGAGACTTGCCTCACGCGACCGCGATTTTCGAGAGTCAGCCGTCTTCCCAACCCCCCCCAGCCCCTTCATCCAATCCACAAAAGTCCCGCTGCGGACCTTGACCTGCTTGAGTACCCTATGTAGACTCCTTGCTAGATAGAATGCTAGTTAAATAAGAACGATCTCAAAGGAGTTCGCCATGGGAAAAGGGTTTCTCACCTTCTCGACAACGGTCATCCTGCAGGCAGTGGCCAACGGTTACCTCTACGGGTTTGACATCATTGACATCAGCGGGCTCCCGGGCGGGACCGTCTACCCCGCACTGCGAAGACTCGAAGACACCGGCTATCTCAGCTCGAAATGGGAGAAGCAGAGCATCGCACAGGCTGCGCCCCGCCCTCCGCGCAAGTATTACGAGGTCACCCGCGCTGGCAGGGAAGCCCTCTCCGAGGCAGTCAAGCGCTATCGTCTGCTCGAACAGACGCAGCCAATCAAAGGGCGCGATCCAAAACCTTCGCGCGCCTGAGGTCCGCAATACCGTGTTCCTTCGCTCCCGCGGCATACGACCCTTCCGAAATCCTCACCTCCGGCTGATCGCGCTCGTCGGCCTGATCGTTCCGAGCCGTTTGCGCGCCGATTGGAGGCAGGAATGGGAAGCTGAACTGCGGTACCGCGAAGCAATGCTCGCCGATTGGGAGCGGCTTGACTGGCAGAGCCGACTCCACTTGCTTCAACGCAGCACCGGCGCCTTTTGGGACGCGCTCTGGCTACAGCACCTACGATTGGAGGAAGAAGTGTTTCAAGACCTGCGCTATGGCGCGCGAATGTTGCTGAAGAAACCCGGGTTCACAATCATCACCGTCCTCATGCTCGCGCTGGGTATCGGCGCCAATACTTCGATTTTCAGTGTCGTCAATGGTGTCCTGCTCAAGCCGCTCCCTTATCACGCGCCCGAGGAGTTGATTCGCGCATTCGAGCGCACGCAGGGACAGCCCAAATTCCCGATGGCGCTTGGGAATTTCCAGGACTATCGCGAACAGAACACGACGCTCGCCACTCTGGCACTCTTTACGCGAAGCGATGTCGACCTGACGCGCGACAATATTCCCGAGCGCTTGACGGCTTTGGGAGTGACTGGTGAGTTCTTTGACGTCCTGGGAGCGCAACCGCTGCTCGGTCGGGCCTTCCGGCGCGGCGATGAGTTGCCCGAGAACAACGCCGTCGCGATCTTCAGCAATTCATTGTGGCAACGCGATTTCGACGGCGATCCTGGAATTATCGGTAAGACCGTCAATCTCTCGGGGCGCCCCTTCACCGTCGTGGGCGTCATGCAGCCGGGTCTGCAACACGTCGGCGGCGATTACCGCTCTCTGCCGCACGGTGAAAGTGTAGATGTATGGTGGCCTCTTGAGCTCAGACCACAAGCTGGCCGTGGCGCGCACTTCTGCAACGCCGTCGGACGGATGAAGACAGGTGTCTCGGTAGCTCAGGCTGAAGCTGATTTCAACGTCATCGCCAGCCGACTGGCGCAACAGTACCCCAGATCCAACGAGGGCTGGGGTATCAGGATCGAACCGTTACACGAGGAACTGGTTGGCAGCACACGAACAACCCTCTGGGTATTGTTGGGCGCCGTTTTCTTTGTCCTCCTGATCGCCTGTGTGAATGTCGCCAACCTGTTGCTTGCGCGGGCAACGGCCCGTGAGCGGGAAATGGCAGTGCGGTCAGCGATGGGAGCAGGGCGTGCGCGAATCGTTCGGCAATTGCTGACCGAAGGTCTGTTGCTGGCTGGCCTTGGAGGCGTCGCTGGCATCACCCTGGCTTTTTGGGCGATCAGGGCGCTGCGGGCCCTCGGCCCGGAACAGCTGCCCCGCCTGCAATCAGTCAGCATTGACGGACGGATTCTGCTCTTCACGCTTGCGTTGTCACTAGTGACAGGAATTCTCTTCGGACTTGCCCCGGCACTGCAGGCAGGACGGATCAATCTCAATGAACTGCTCAAGGAAGGTGGGAGGAGTGCCTCGCGCGGCATGCGTCTGCGCCGGCTCCGCGATGCGTTGGTGATCGTCGAAGTCGCGCTCGCGCTCGTGCTCATGGTCGGTGCTGGGTTGCTCATGCGGGGCTTCTGGAAGCTGCAGCAGGCAGATCCAGGTTTCAGTACCGAAGGTGTCCTGACAGCTAGTCTGACGCTGCCAGGCGCGCGCTACCGCGAACCGGCGAAGAGCGTCGCGTTTCAGGAGCAGTTGTTGGACCGGCTTGCCGCGTTGCCGGGCGTGCAAGCGGCAGGGCTGACATCTGATCTGCCGTGGACGGGCTATGACGAAAATGCTGGCTTTAACATTGAAGGCCGCACCTCTGCGCCAAATGACGGGCCTGGCGGACGCTACCACTATTCTTCACCAGATTATTTTCGCGCGGTCGGTATCCCGCTCATCGCCGGGCGATTCTTCACGCGCGCCGACAGAGTTGGCGCGCAACGGGTTGTCCTGATCAATCAAAGTCTGGCCAGTCGATATTGGCCAGGTGAGAGTGCGGTCGGCAAACGCTTCACTTTCTCGTCTCAACCGAAGGAAGCGGATTGGTTCAACATCGTCGGCGTGGTGGGTGACGTGAAGGACTTTCCAGCATCGGCGTCGGCGGTTCCGGCATTTTATTGGCCAGTGCTGCAGCAGACGACTCGGCAACTGATCGTCGCAGTACGCGCCAACGCGCCTTCAAGTATGGCCGATCGCGTGCGCAACGAGGTCCGCGCGCTCGACCCGGACCTGCCCCTTGCAGATGTCCGGACGCTAGAAACGATTTCGTCGGCGGCAGTCGCTGGCCAACGATTTACGCTCTGGCTGGTGGGCCTCTTTGCGCTTATAGCTCTGGTGTTGGCCGCGGTTGGCATTTACAGCGTACTGTCATATCTGGTGGCGCAACGAACCCAGGAGATAGGCATTCGAGTGGCGCTGGGAGCCCGGACCTCTGACGTACTGAGACTCGTGATTGGTCAAGGCATGACGCTGGCACTGGGTGGAGTGGCGCTTGGCGTTGTCGGCGCACTTTGCCTGACAGGTCTGATGCAGAAGCTGCTCTACGGCCTGAGTGCGACAGACCCGTGGACTTTCAGTGCGATCGCCTTGTTACTTACGGTCGTCGCGCTGGTGGCCTGCTATCTTCCTGCTCGACGCGCGGCACGAGTTGACCCAATGACTGCTCTTCGTGATGAGTGAACCTGATGGGAGCGACGAAGCCCAGAACTCGATTTCGCTTTTGGCTTTCGCTGATCCGGGTGATCGGCGTCATCCTTCCTCGCCGCTGCGGGCGGATTGGCGTCGGGAGTGGGAGGCCGAGTTGCTTTACCGCGAAGTCAATGCTCGCCGATTGGGACCGCTTTCGCCCCCGAAAACAACTCGATCTGGCCCGGCGCAGCACTGGCGCACTCTGGGATGCACCGCTT
>JBDTUW010000350.1:0-5315 GCA_040007555.1 Acidobacteriota bacterium
TCCAGTGCCAGTTCCTTCCCACCCGACTTCGCGATCCGTCCGTGAAAAAGAACGTGCACAAAATCCGGTGTGATGTAGTTGAGCAGGCGCTGGTAGTGGGTTACGAGGATGATGCCCTTTTCCGGCGTTGCGAGCTGGTTGACGCCATTGGCAACGATGCGCAAGGCATCGATATCGAGACCGGAGTCAGTTTCGTCCAGGACGGCGAGCTTCGGATCGAGAATCGCCATCTGGAGAATCTCGTTGCGCTTCTTCTCGCCGCCCGAGAACCCCTCATTGACAGCGCGGTTGATAAAGCTCGCATCCATCTCGACCACCTTCATCTTCTCACGCATGATGTCGTCGAACTCGAGCGGGTCAAGCTCCTCGTTACCGAGATGTTTGGCTCTTTCGTTGTAGGCCATTCTCAGGAAGTTCGCATTGCTGACCCCGGGAATCTCGATCGGGTATTGAAAGGCAAGGAAAATCCCTTCACGAGCACGCTCATCGGGGCTGAGTTCAAGAAGATTCCTGCCCTCATAGCTCACTTCACCTTTCGTTACTTCGTATGACGGATGTCCCGCCAGGACCTTTGCGAGGGTGCTCTTCCCCGAGCCATTGGGTCCCATGATCGCGTGAATCTCGCCGGCCTTAACCGACAGATCGAGGCCGCGGAGTATCTCCCGGCCTTCGATCCCTGCATGTAGATCTCTAATTTCTAACATCACTCTCTCTCTGATATTCCGGGCGCTAACCGACGCTTCCTTCCAGTTTCATGCTCAGCAGTCTTGTCGCCTCGACCGCGAATTCCATCGGCAACTCGCGGAAGACCTCCTTGCAGAACCCATTGATGATCAATGAGACGGCTTCTTCTGTGGAAATTCCCCGTTGATTGCAGTAGAAGAGTTGCTCTTCGCTGATCTTGGAGGTCGAGGCTTCGTGCTCGACCTTGGACGAGTTGTTGCCGACTTCGATATACGGAAACGTATTGGCGCTGCAGCTGGCACCAATCAGGAGGCTGTCGCACTGCGAGTAGTTGCGCGCGTTCTCTGCTTTCGGGAGAATCTTGACGAGTCCCCGATAGCTGTTGCTCGATTTACCGGCGGAGATTCCCTTGGAGATGATCCGGCTTCTCGTATTCTTGCCGATATGAATCATCTTGGTTCCGGTGTCTGCCTGCTGCAGATGGTTGGTGAGAGCCACCGAATAAAACTCGCCGACCGAGTTGTCACCCTGCAATATGCACGAAGGATACTTCCAGGTGATGGCGGAACCGGTCTCTACCTGGGTCCACGAAATCCTCGAGTTCCGCCCCAGACACTTCCCGCGTTTGGTGACAAAGTTATAGATGCCACCGACGCCGTTCTCGTCGCCTGCATACCAGTTCTGCACCGTCGAGTATTTGATCTCAGCGTCATCGAGCGCGATTAGTTCGACAACGGCAGCATGGAGCTGATTCTTGTCGAACTTGGGAGCAGTGCAGCCTTCGTTGTAGGAGACGCTCGAACGTTCCTCAGCAATGATCAGGGTTCTCTCAAACTGTCCCGACTCAGAATTGTTGATGCGGAAGTATGAGGAAAGCTCCATCGGGCAGCGGACACCCTTGGGGATATAGCAGAACGAACCGTCCGAAAAGACAGCTGAATTGAGAGCGGCGAAATAGTTGTCGGTGTAGGGCACGACCGAACCGAGATACTTGCGCACGAGTTCGGGATGCTCGCGGACGGCCTCTGAGAATGAACAGAAGACGACGCCTTCCTTCGCCAGCTTGTCTTTGAAGGTTGTGGCGACTGAAACGCTGTCGAAGATTGCATCGACGGCGACGCCGGCGAGCATCTTTTGTTCAGTCAGGGGAATGCCGAGTTTCTCGAAGGCCTCGATCAGGGTCGGGTCGACTTCATCAAGGCTCTTCTTGAGGTCCTTAGGCTTTGGCGCCGAGTAATAGATGATATTCTGGTAGTCTATTTTCGGGTAGTGGACATTGGCCCAGGTTGGTTCGACCATCTTGAGCCAGTGACGATAAGCCTTGAGACGCCATTCGAGCATCCATTCGGGTTCGTCCTTTTTTGCGGAGATAGTGCGAACGATGTCTTCGTTCAGTCCGCGCGGAAGTACGTCAGATTCGATATCGGTGACGAATCCGTATTTGTACTCGCGATTTGCAAGAGCCTCAATCGTGCTCATCGTGCTTCCCTTCGTGATCCAATCTCAAAAACATAAGCCAAGTAAAAAGAATCAATCCGGATCGTCACTTCGCCAGTGCCCGATAATTTGCGAACACGACAAATTAGTCAGGTTTGCTCGCAAAAAAAGGGTCAGCGAGGGATCAAGTGACTACAGGGCACTCGATCTTGGAAGATTTGCCGGAGAGTTGCACCATTTTGACGTCGACCTCGCCCTGCAGCAGCACCGAAATAGGAATCTTGTCGAAGACGCTGTGGACAAAGTCAGTAATGCTCGCCCAGATCGGTCGCAGGCTGCAATCCGTGTGATGGACGCAGGTATCCTGATTACCGGTAAACTGTGAGCATATCTCATCCTTTGACGGGATGCCCCCGAGGACGCGCATACATTCTCCGAGCGATATCTCGGAGCAGGGCCGGGTCAGGCGGTAGCCACCCTTTGGACCGCGGACGCTTTCGGTGATTCCACCGCGACTAATCATCCAGAGGAGTTTTTCGACGTAGGCGACTGAAAGACCTTCGCGCTCAGCGATATCGCGCACCATCATGGGCGCCCCGCCCTGCTGGCGGGCAAGCTGCAGGATACATCGCAACCCGTACTCTTCCTGTGACGTGATCTTCACTTTGGTCTCTACCTGACCTTTCTTAAGTGGTTAATCTACCATAACCAGACTCTTTTGTCAGGTACGCCGCGACGCTTGAAACAACTTTTGGAGGGGAGGTGTTGGATGGTCTTTGAGTCGGTCGTGAGCGACAACTGCTCCGGCGAATCTGGCCGTCTCGCCTGAATTGAGCAGTGATTCTCACCCGCTGCTTTAACCAATGTCTGCTCAATAAATTAGAAGGGGTGAGCTACTCACCCCTCCGCCGCCAGTCCGCGGTCATGGCTGCGAGAAGCGATAGCCGCCGCTCGCTGAGCCGTTTTACGAACTCCTTTGTCTCCTCGTCCGTTTTATCCAACGTCATCTGCTCGATGATGAGCCGTTGAATGAGTTCAATCTCGGTGCGGAGTTCGAGCATCCCCTGGATGTGGGTCGCGAGGACGCGATCAGTCGACATCCGGTCGACGAGCTGCTCGATGGTTGGGGATTCGTCCGGGATCATGTTTTGGTGTTTCGAAATTCGGAAGCTGAGTACAGCGGCACCAAGCGAGTTGGTCATCCAGAAGTTCAGTCCATCGCTACAAGCTTGCGGTTAAGAATTCCGGAATTCCCACCGGCTGCGAATGAAATAGCCGAGAGGTGACAAGTCTCAGGCCCTGACGCAAGCGACATCTCAACGGCCTTGGATGATTCCGACGTGACATTTGACATGAGAGACGGATCGACGCGCACACGGTAAACCGCGTGTAACGGTCAGTCCATGAGACGTTCGTACTCGGTTTTGACGACATCGTAGCACTTGCAGGCAATCGTCTCTAGTCCGCGACGGTCGAGTAAAGTGACCGTGCCTCTGGCATTTGAAATCAGGGCTCTGTTCTTCAATTTCCTCACCGCCACAGTAATGCCTTCACTACGGACTCCCAGTATCTGCAATCAGCTTATGCCTCACAACCAGAGTGTCTGTCGAGACCCGATCATCGCTCAAGAGCAGCCAACGACCGAGCTGCTGCTCGATGGAGTGGCTATGATTGCAAACGGCCGTCTGCGATATTTGGGTGATCAATGCCTGCGTGTAAAGCAAGAGAGAGTGTTGAAAAGCGCCGCCGCGTCTGAACTCAACTTGTAGTGCTTCGGCGCCCATTCTGTATGCGCGGCGTACCTTGTACGATCCCGCGGCCTCGCGTGGGTGTCCCCTCCCATAAACAAAGCAATCCCCACTATGCCTTCAGAACCGGTGATACCGATCTCGACGTTGGGCCGTTTTCCATCGTCGAGAACTTCGAGACGATTGAGTTCGTCGGGAGGTACGCGTGGGACATCTCTACGCTGGATTCGTAGAGGACTTGACCCGACGTGAGCGAGACCCAACTCACGTTCGGCGCAAGGCGCTCTAGTTCGGCATCGAATAAGGCTCCAAGCAGGTGATTGTCGACCGGACGTCGAGCTTGATTCGAGGTGCGCATGCACACACTCCCTCCGGTGAAGGATCATCGACTTCATAGCTCAAGGGGGGCACGAACGTGAAGGAGGATCAGCACTCTGGTTACGTACAAAGAAACGATACCATACGGCCAGTAGAATATCGAACATATCAAGCAAAATAGTCAGCAAGGCTCTACGACCAGCAGCTGCTTGGCTGCGATGGCAAGGATGCAACGACCTTGACGCGCATTTTTACTGTGCTACGATTCCCTCGAGTACAGCGTCAAAAGGGCAAAACGCTTCGATACCCGTGTCAAAAGGCGAGTACAGGGGTGAGTGAGCCCAGGCAAAGTAGCGTAAGCCATTCAGATAGCAGCCAAGTATAGCCCGCGCGAGCTGACTCGCAGTCTCACTTGAAAGGAGACGCAAATGAAGCTTCTCAGTCCGGGCCCGGTGTCACTGACGAGGAGAGTCCGTGAGGCACTCCTGCGAGACGACATCTGTCACCGCGAGCCGGAGTTTAGCGGACTCATGGGAGAGCTTCGCGCGCGCCTCCTTGCCGTCTACCCACAAGCATTAAACGAATTCAGCGCCCTTCTGCTCACCGGGTCAGGTACGGCTGCGGTCGAAGCCATGATCGGCTCTTTTGTGCCCGCTGGAGCCACGGCACTTGTCGTCTCGAATGGAGTCTATGGCGAGCGCATGGCCGCCATGCTCCTTGCCCAGAAGAAGACGCCGCATCTCGTCCGATCCGAGTGGGTCGAGTCCTTCAATCTTTCCGCTGCGGAGAAAGCTCTCCAGGCAAACCCAGGCATTTCGCACGTCCTTGCCGTTCATCTCGAGACGACGACCGGAAGGCTCAACGACGTCCCGGCACTGAGCGAACTTTGCCAGCGCCACGGAGTCAAGCTGCTGCTTGACTGTGTTTCAAGCTTTGGGGGCGAGGAGATCGACTTTGAGAATTGGAATCTTGAGGCATGCGCTGGCACGTCATACAAGTGCCTCCACGGAGTTCCCGGAGTCTCCTTCGTGATTGCGCGAAAGGCGGCCTTCGAGAAGCGCAAAACCGGGGCGACAAGTCTTTATCTCGACCTTTACCGCCAGTTCGCCGAGCAGAATCGGCAGGCGT
>JBDTUW010000351.1:0-5310 GCA_040007555.1 Acidobacteriota bacterium
CCGCCCCTACCCTCATCGACGTTCGATGTAAAATGGATCGCGCTCCTCGATCCCGTCGTTTGGCGAGCATGCAAAGTTGGATATTAGATTGGGGGAACCAACTCCACGGAATGAGACGCTCCCGATCCCAATCCGCAATCCAAAATCAAAATCTGAAATCCAAAATCCAAAATCGAGTGCTGTCGGCGATCCAGACCAGTGATCTCGCCGAACTCAAACGTCAGCTCGACGAGAATCCCGATCTCGCAACGACGCGGATCGTTGACGCGTGTGGCACCGCGCGAACCCTCCTTCATATTGTTGCAGCCTGGCCCGGACACTTTCCGAATGGCGCAGCCTCAGTCGCCCTACTGATTGCAGCTGGAGCAGATGCGAGCGCACCTCTCGTCGGGCCTCACAGCGAAACGCCGCTCCACGGGCGGCGAGTAGCGATGACGTCGCTGTGCTCGATGCACTGCTCGACGGAGGCGCAAATATCGAGGCTACTGGCGCTGTTTTTACCGACGGAACAGCAATGTCAGACGCCGTGGTGTTCGCGCAGTGGCGAGCTGCGCGCCGCCTGGTCGAGCGCGGAGCGCAAACAACGATCTGGCAGGCTGCGGCACTGGGGCTTCTGGATAGTGTGAAATCATACTGCGCAACCTCGCCGCAGCCATCTCAGCGCGACATTACCAACGCCTTCTGGAATGCTTGTCGTGGTGGACAACTCCAGACAGCCGAGTACCTCCTCGAGCGTGGTGCAGATCTGAACTGGGTTGGACACGACGGGCATACACCGCTCCGCGTCGCTCACGAAAGTGGTCATGAGGAACTGATTGCCTGGTTGCGAGCGGCAGGCGCCAAGTTAGCCGAGGAGCTTGCGTAACATTGTTCACCAACAGGAGAATCAACAATGCAAACGATATTCCCTATCCTTAGATATACCGACGCGAGAGCTGCGATTCGATGGCTCGAGGCCGCGTTTGGCTTCAAGGAAAGATTCTCTGTTCCGGAAACCGGCGATTTTGTGCGGCACGCGCAACTGGGTCTGGGCACAAATCTGATCATGATCGGATCGGTCCGGGATGATGATGGTTTGAAGAGCCCTCAGACCCTGGGAGTCGCGACGCAGGCGATTGCCGTCTACGTTCCCGATGTGGACGAACATTTTGAAAGAGCCCGCCTGGCGGGAGCGGCAATCATTGCGCCACCGGAAGATACGGACTTCGGCACACGCGAGTATCACGCGAGAGATCCCGAAGGTCATATCTGGGCGTTTGGGACCTACCTCCCTGGCGGCGAAGAGTCATAGCCTTCGTTGATAGCTGGGAATGAGGATTGCTTTATAAACACGTCGCTTGCTCTTGCTGGCGCGTTTCAAGGGAGAAAGCTGCAAACGGTCGGATGACGATTGTTGATTTTTGTGTCATTCAGACACGCAACGTAGGACAATGGCGTCATCAGAACATCCGTTTGAGAAGAAAATTAGAAGGAAAGAGGAGGTCATCAATGTCATTTGGGATATATCTGACCGGTTACCTAATATTGATCGTGGGTTTGGCAACAGGAGCCCACTTGCTGCACGTCCCGATGAAGTGGATCGGCGTAGGAGTTATCTGTATGGTGGGCCTAGGGATACTTCTGGGTGTTTCGTCGACGAGACAAAAGGATCCGCCAGCATAGCCCGTACCCCAACATGCGAGATGTCGAAGGTTGCCCCTGAGCCTTCGGGATCTATCTCCAAGCCCGCTAACTCACTCGCCGTGCGGCCGCGAATCTCGCCTGGCCCTGTCCGGCAATCATACACGGCCAGAGTACGACACTGGCGCACCGTTTACCCCGTTCGTACTTGCACCGGGACTAGCGAAAGGCAGTAGGGGCGGGGCCTGTCTGTCCCCGCCCGCCCGCCTCGAAGTCGCAACCCAGCGGGCAGGGACAAGCCCCGCCCCTACGGCACCTTTCACGCGGTGCGTCTGCAATCGCGAGTCAAATAACCGCACAGCTGGCTTCCACTAGATGTCAGAAGAGTCGGTATAAGCAACGACTCCGAATTTGAGCGAACTATTCGTACCTCAATGCCACCATCGGATCGACCCTCATCGCCCGCCGCGCTGGAATCAGGCAAGCCAGCAGCGCGACCGCAGCCAAAAGTAGCGCAACACCGGCAAAGATCGTCGGATCGGTTGCGCTGACATCGACCAACAGGGTCGAGAGCGTGCGTGTCAGAATCAGCGAACCTACGACGCCCGCGACGACGCCCGACAGCGCCAGCTTCATCCCGTGCCCAACGACTAGTCCAAGCACATTTCGTGGCCGCGCTCCCAGCGCCATCCTTAGACCAATCTCGCCCGTGCGCTGCGTCACGAGATTCGCGATGACACCGTAGATGCCTGCACTCGCCAGCGCCAGCGCCAAAAGCGCGAAGCCGCCGACCAGCATCAGATTAAGTTGACGGGGCGCCGCAGATTTCGACATCAGATCGGTCATCGTACTGACATTGTAGATCGGCTGCTCACTATCCACCGCAAGTATCCGAGTACGTACGGCGCCGACCATCGCAAGCGGCTCACCTGACGTGCGTACCAGCAGACCGGCGCGCGAGCCGTTTACCTGCCGGTAAGGAGCGTAGACGTGCGGCGCGGCTTCCTCATCAAGCCCGGATTGCCGGATGTCGCCGACTATTCCCACCAGCGTATGCCACTCGTCGCCGACGCGTACGCGCCTGCCGAGGAGATTCTCGCCTGCTGCAAAACGATCGGCATATGCGCGGTTGATAAGAGCCACTTTCGGCGCCTCCTGTCCATCCCCATCGGTGAACGCGCGGCCTTCGATCAATCGGATGCCCATGATTCTGAAATAGTCAGGATTGACGAAGCGGAAATCAGCCAGCGGCGCGTCGGAGAGTCCCTTCGGTTCAGGACGGCCTTCTATCGGAAAGATGCTGATGCCGCGCCGGCCGGAAAGCGGCGGGTGATTTATGAGCGCTACACCCTTGACCCCTGGAAGGGCCGAGATTCTTTCGACAGCCTGGTCAAAGAACGCAGCGCGCCGATCGTTGTTAGGGTACTTCGCGGCCGGTAGATTGATCTCCAGGCTCAACAGGTTTTGGGGATCAAATCCCGGCTCGATCTGCTGCAAACGCAGGAAACTCTTGATCATCAATCCGGCCCCGGTCAGGAGGACCAGCGCCATGGCGATCTCAACCACGACCAGCGCCCCGCGTAGCCGCTGTCCGAGCGCGCCCGTTGCGCTCCGGCTGCCGTCCTTGAGCGCCGGATTCAGGTCAGCGCGAGCTGCCTGCAGCGAAGGCGCGAGCCCGAAGATAAAGCCGGTCAGCATCGAGACAAGCATCGTAAAGACCAGCACTCGACCATCCAATGCAATTGACTCGGCGCGCGGAAGCTGTCCGGCAGCGAAGACTCGAATCGCACCACTCAACCAGACAGCCAGCGTCAGCCCGAGGGCGCCACCCACCGTCGAAAGGACCAGACTTTCCGTCAGCAGCTGGCGCACGATACGGCCGCGTTGCGCACCGAGCGCCAGGCGCACTGCCATCTCCCTCCGCCGTCCGGCTGCAAGTGCGAGCAAGAGATTGGCGACGTTGGCGCAGGCGATCAGCAGGACAAATCCCACCGCTCCTGCAAGAACGTAAAGAGCCGGACGCTGTTGTCGGCCAATTTGCGCCGTCAGCGGAACGGGATTGACGCGCATTTCGTCAGGCGCCCTTCCAGCCTCGAGTGCGCGCTGCCTGCTGATATTGTCGAGTTCTGCGCTTGCCTGCTTGAACGTCACGCCCGGTTTTAGCCGGCCGATGGTCAGCAGGTTGTGGGCGCCGCGCTGCCGTTCGGTTGCAAGCGAACGCGGCGTCCAAAGGTCCACCTTATTGCGAATCGGTGCGGGAAACTGAAATGTGGTGGGCATGACCCCGACAATTGTGTAATCGCCCCCGTTGAGCGCGATGTTGCGCCCGATAATGGAAACATCGCCCGCGAATCGGCTCTGCCAAACGTCATAACTCAGAACGGTCACACGTGCGTTGTCGCGATCCTCTTCCGTCGTAAAGGTGCGTCCCATCAGCGGGAGAACACCGAGTGTCGAAAACATGTTCGCCGTTGAGCGTTGTCCCTCCATTCTCATCGGGTCGCCCGTGCCGGTCAGGTTGAAATCGGCTCGCTCGGTTGCGGCGATCTGCTCGAATGACTGGCACCGCTCGGTCAGCGCGGCGAAGCCGTCGGGGGATTGCTCCACCTGATCAACACGCTTCAGCTTTCCCCAAATGACGATCAGACGGTCGGGTTCAGGGTAGGGCAATTCCTTAAGGATGACCGCATTGATGACGCTGAAGATCGCGGTGTTGGCGCCAATGCCGAGCGCCAGTGTGAGGACGGCGACAGCCGTGATCAGAGGGTTCCGCAGGAAGAGCCGTGCCGCGTGGCGCACATCCTGGAGTGCCGTCTCAACTGCGGGCAGACCGCGTCGATCCCGGTACACTTCCTTGACCTGGTCTACGCCGCCAAACTTGCGTAAGGCTGCGAAACGGGCTTCCTCACGGCTCATGCCACGACGGACATTCTCTTCGGTCTGCATCTCGAGATGGGTGCGAAGCTCCTCTTCAAGCTCGCGGTCGCGTCTGCTCTTGAAAAATAATCCGCCCAGACGGAGAAGGAAGACTCGCAGCCAGATCATAGGACTCCTTCCGGCTCGAGGAATCGAGTCATGATTTCGGACGTCCGGCGCCAGCTCTCTGCTTCCGCGGCGAGGCGCTTACGTCCTGCCGCTGTGATCGAGTAGAACTTCGCGCGGCGACTGTTCTCCGATACTCCCCATTTCGACTTAATCCAACCCATCTGCTCGAGGTTGAGCAGAGCGGGATAGATCGTTCCCTGATTGAGGGAGATACCGTTGCCGCTGATCTGCTCAATCCGCCGCGCGATGCCAAAACCGTGCAGCGGGCCCAGCGACTCGAGCGTCGTCAAAACCATGAGATTGAGGGTGCCGGGCAGGACTTCGTTCTTTTGTTTCTTCATGTCGACTCCTGTTGATGACCAACACAAGTCTAGGTGATCTTCTGTAGGTAGTCAACATCAACCGCGCGAGTCGCGGCCGATGAGGCGCAGGCAGGTGATGAGGAGATGCCGTAGCGGACTTCGGAATTTACTTTGGCTGGAGAGTTTGAGACTGGATACTCAGTGAGCCTATTTGTCACCGAGGAGCTTAATGAGCAACTCATCAAGCTCCTTGCCTTCCTTGATCCGCGCGATGATCTTTCCCTGAGGATCGACCAGTATCTTCGTGGGCAGACTCTCAACTACAAAGATCTTGATCGCTACA